>DATINB010000543.1:0-2656 GCA_035474775.1 Luteimonas sp. | reverse complement strand
TCCGAGCATGTTGCCGCCGCTGGTGTGGATGCTGATCGGCACCAAGCTGTGGTTCCTGGGCTCGTTGCTGGCACGCGCGCGCGCCGACGTGCTGCAGCGCGAATCGGGCAAGGCCTGGCTCGCCCGCCTGGCGATGCCGGCATGAGCTACGCCGGTTACGTCGCCGCGGCCTACGGCGTATTCGTCGTGGTGCTGTTGTGGGACTTCGTGGCCACGCGGGTGCGGCTCCGCCGCCTGCTGCACGCAGCCACCCTGGCCGGGACGCGCCGTGCCGCGCCGGCACCCACCACGGAGCTCAGCCGGTGAACCCGATCCGGCGCCGCCGCATCTGGCTGGTCGTGTCCCTGGTGGTCGCCGCGTCGCTGGTCGCCACGTTCGTTGCGCTGGCGTTGCAGCGCAACGTCGCCTACCTGTACACCCCGGCCGAGATCCTCGACGGCCGCGCCGGCGAGCCGGTTGCTTCCGGGGTCGCCCGTTTCCGTCTCGGTGGCATGGTTTCCGAAGGGTCGTTCGAGCGCCCGGCCGGCTCGATGCGGGCCAGCTTCCGGGTCACCGACGGCGACGCCGAGATGCCGGTGGTGTTCGACGGCATCCTGCCCGATCTGTTCCGCGAGAAGCAGGCGGTGGTGGCGACCGGGCGCATGCGCGCGGGCACGTTCGTGGCCGAGGAGGTGCTCGCCAAGCACGACGAGACCTACGTGCCGAAGGAAGTCGCCGACAAGATGGCCAAGGCGCACGTGAAGCACGACGTCGCGGCGCCGCCGGCGGAAGCCCGCTAGGTGCTGCCCGAAGCAGGCCTGGCCGCGCTGGTCCTCGCACTGGTGGTGGCGCTGATGCAGGCGGTGCTGCCGCTGGCGGGCGCGCACCGCGGCAACGCCGCCTGGATGGGGATCGCGCGGCCGGCGGCGTTCACGCAACTGGTGCTGGTGCTGCTGGGCTACGGTGCGCTCACGTACGCGTTCGTCGGCCAGGACTTCTCCGTCAAGTACGTGGCGGCGAACTCGAATTCGCTGTTGCCGCTGGTCTACCGCTACACGGCCGTCTGGGGGTCCCACGAGGGATCGCTGCTGCTGTGGGCACTGATGTTGAGCGTGTGGAACGCCGCGGTGGCCGCCCTGTCGCGCGGGCTCCCGGAAACGGTCGGTGCACGGGTGCTGGGCGTCATCGGCGTGGTGTCGGTGGGCTTCCTCGCCTTCATGGTGTTCACCTCCAACCCGTTCGAGCGGCTGTTGCCGGCGGTGCCGGAGGGCCAGGACCTGAATCCGCTGCTGCAGGATCCAGGGATGATCATCCACCCGCCGATGCTGTACATCGGCTACATCGGCTTCGTGGTGCCGTTCGCGTTCGCGATCGCGGCACTGCTCGACGGGCGCATCGACGCGCGCTGGCTGCGCTGGACGCGCCCGTGGACCAACGTCGCATGGAGCTTCCTCACGATCGGCATCGCGCTCGGATCCTGGTGGGCGTACTACGAGCTCGGCTGGGGCGGCTGGTGGTTCTGGGACCCGGTCGAGAACGCCAGCTTCATGCCGTGGCTGGCCGGCACCGCGCTGCTGCATTCGCAGGCGGTCACCGAGAAGCGCGGCAGCTTCAACAGCTGGACGCTGCTGCTGGCCATCGCCACCTTCTCGCTGTCGCTGCTCGGCGCGTTCCTGGTGCGCTCGGGCGTGCTGACCAGCGTGCACTCGTTCGCCGCCGATCCCACCCGCGGCCTGTTCATCCTGGCATTCCTGGCAGTGATCGTGGGCGGTGCCCTGCTGCTGTACGTGCTGCGCGCGCCGCGCATGGAAGACGGCAAGCCGTTCGCGGCGACCTCGCGCGAAACGCTGCTCCTGCTCAACAACCTGCTGCTGGCGTGCGCCTGCGCGATGGTGCTGCTGGGCACCCTGTACCCGCTGCTGGCCGATGCGCTCGGCCTGGGCAAGATCTCGGTCGGGCCGCCGTACTTCGGCCTGCTGTTCCTGCTGCTGATGGCGCCGCTGGTGCTGCTGCTGCCGTTCGGGCCCCTGACCCGCTGGCAGCGCGACCAGCCGTCCGCGCCGCTGGCATTGCTGCTGCCGTGGGCGGCGCTGGCGCTGGCACTCGGCGGCGTGGCGTTCTTCATGGCCCCGCAGGGCCCGTGGAAGACCGCGGCCGGGGTCGCCGCCGCGGCATGGGTGGCGCTTGGCACGCTGCGCTTCGCGTGGACGCGGCTGCGCCGGGGCGGCGGCCGCTTCACCGCGGAGATGGCCGGCATGACCCTGGCCCATCTGGGCGTGGCGGTGTTCCTGGTCGGCGCGCTGCTGGTCGAGGCGCAGAACGTGCTGCGCGAGGTGCCGATGCGTGCCGGGCAGACCTCGGCGATCGGCGACTACACGTTCCGCTTCGATGGCGTGGAGCGCGTGCAGGGCGCCAACTACAGTGCCGACCGCGGCCACGTCCAGGTGTTCCGCGATGCGCGGCCCCTGGTGCTGCTGCACCCCGAGAAGCGCGCCTATGCCAGCGGCGGGCAGGTCATGACCGATGCCGGCATCCATGCAGGCCCGCTGGCCGACGTGTTCGTGGCCCTGGGCGAGCCGCTGGGTGACGGCGCCTGGGCCGTGCGCCTGCACGTCAAGCCCTTCATGCGCTGGGTCTGGGCGGGCGCGTTGCTGATGGCACTGGGCGGCTTCGTCAC
>DATINB010000542.1:0-3415 GCA_035474775.1 Luteimonas sp. | reverse complement strand
CCACGGGCGTGTAGGCAGGTGGACACAGGGGTTGCCCATCGCGGACATCGAATCGGGCGCCATGCAGGACGCACTCGATGCTGCCTTCCACGACGTCGAACGCACCGGCGGACAATTCGAAGTCCTCGTGCGTGCAGCGGTCCTCGAGCGCGTAGAGGCTGCCGTCGAGATTCAGGACCAGAATCGCGGTGTCACCGTCCCAGGCCACCGCGGTCTCGCCCGGCAGCAGTTCGGAGGTGGCGCAGACACGGATCCAGTCGGGCATCGGGCAACCTGCAGGGCGGGCGGCCAACGATTATCGCCGCATCAAGCCCAGCTCGCCCCGCGTCGCGGCGTCGACGCCAGCGTCTTTTCCAGCACTTCGAAGCGTAGGTCCGCGCGCAGCGGGATCCCGAAGCGGTCATCGCCGTACGGGAACGGCTTGTGCACGCCGGTGCGCCGGTAGCCGCGCCGCTCGTACCAGGCGATCAGCGTGTCGCGTATGTCGATCACCGTCATCCGCATGGCGGGCACGTCCCAGTCGGCCGCAGCCAGGCGCTCGCAGTCCGCCAGCACGCGGTCGCCAATGCCGCGTCCCTGCAGCCCGGGTTGCACCGCGAACATCCCGAAATAGCCGACGCCGTCCTCGACCGCCACATGGGCGCAGGCCAGGAGCCGGCCGTCGGCTTCCGCCAGCCGCACGCGGCTGCGCGGACGCAGGAGGTCGTCGCGCAACACCTCGGCGTCGATGCGGGCCCCGTCGAGCAGGTCGGCCTCGGTGGTCCAGCCGGTGCGGCTGGCCTCGCCCCGATAGGCGGAGGTGACCAGTGCCACCACCGCGGCGACGTCGGCGGGCGTGGCATCGCGAAAGGCGAGTTCGAGCATGCACGCAATGCTAGACCGCTTCCGCAGGCGCACCAAGTGCGACGCGACCATGCCGCGGAACCGGTGTCGACGCGGCCCAGGGATCGGCGTACCGGCGGTCCCGGCGTCCCGCATCCGGCGCGCGCCGCTGCGCTCAGGCCAGCAGCTTGCGCACCTTGTGCAGTGCGACGATGAACCGCTCGATCTCGTCGTGGGTGTTGTAGAAGGCGAGCGACGCCCGGCAGGTGGCGGCCACGCCGAACCACGCCAGCAGCGGGTGCGCGCAGTGCTGTCCGGAGCGGATCGCCACGCCTTCCAGGTCGAGCAGGGTGGCCAGGTCGTGCGCATGCGCACCGTCCAGCACGAACGACACCACGGCCGCCTTGGCGGGCGCGGTGCCGAACACGCGCACGCCGTCGACGCGCTGCAGCTCTTCGCTGAGGTGGGCGAGCAGGGCCTGTTCACGCGCTTCGACCCCGGCCATGCCGAGCGCCGCGAGATAGCCGACCGCGGCGTCCAGCCCCGCGAACCCGGCGATGTTCGGCGTGCCCGCCTCGAACCGCTGCGGGCCGTCATTGAAGACCGTGCCTTCGAAGCGCACCTCGCGGATCATCTCCCCGCCACCCAGGAACGGCGGCATCGCCGCCAGGTGCTCGCGCCTCGCCCACAGCGCACCGGTTCCGGTCGGCCCGCACATCTTGTGGCCCGTGAACGCATAGAAGTCGCAGCCGATCGCGGCGATGTCGACCGGGCGATGCGGCAGTGCCTGCGAGCCGTCGACGACGCTGACGATCCCGCGCACGCGGGCCTCGCGCGCCAGCTCGCGCACCGGGTTGACGGTGCCGAGCACGTTGCTGACATGCGTGAACGCGAACAGCTTCACGTCGGGGGTCAGCGCGCGCCTGACCACGTCGAGGTCGAGCGCGCCCTCGGCGTTGATGTCGACGACCTTGACGGTGGCACCGCAGCGCGCCGCCACCAGCTGCCACGGCACGATGTTGGCGTGGTGCTCCATGCGCGTGACCAGGATGCTGTCGCCCGGCTGCAGCCGCGGCAACGCCCACGAGTAGGCCACCAGGTTGAGCGCGAAGGTGGTGCCGCTGCACAGCACCAGCTCGTCGGCGCGCACGTTCACGAACGCGGCGAGCGCGCGGCGGGCGCCTTCGTAGGCGGCCGTGGCCTCGCTGCCGAGCTGGTGCACGGCGCGGCTGACGTTGGCGTTGTGGCGGCGGTAGAAGCCGTCCACCGCCTCGATCACGGCCGCCGGCTTCTGCGCGGTGTTGGCGCTGTCGAAGTAGACCAGCGGCTTGCCGTGGACCTCGCGCGCGAGCAGCGGGAAGTCCGCGCGGACCGCCCGCCAGTCCGGGACGCCGATGGAGGTCGTCTGCGCGGTGGCTGCGCCGTCGGTCATGCCGTGGCGCCGCCCCCCAGCGCCACGTCCAGGCGCGCCTGCAGCGACCCGCGCAGTGCCGGATCCGCGATCGCCGCCAGCGGCTCACGCACGAACGCCGCCATCAGCAGGCCCCGCGCCTCGGGCTCCGGCAATCCACGCGAGCGCAGGTAGAACATCGCATTGTCGTCCAGCTGGCCGACGGTGGCGCCATGCGCGGCCTTGACCTCGTCCGCGTGGATCACGAGCACCGGCTGCGTGTCGATGCCGGCCTGGTCGCCCAGCAGCAGGTTCTTGTTGGACAGGTTGGCGTCGCTGCCGTCGGCACCGGCATGGATGGTGATGCCGCCATGGAACACGGCCCGCCCACGCTCGGCGGCCAGGCCACGCCACAGCAGGGTGCTCCGCGTATCGCGCGCCAGGTGCTCGATGCCGAGCCGCGTGTCGACGTGGCGCCGTCCGCCCGCCGCCAGCACGCCGCCGGCTTCGATGCAGGCACGATCGCCCTGCAGGCGCACGTTGAGCTCGTGCCGCGTCAGCGCAGCGCCGAGTTCCAGGTCCAGGCGGACGCAGGTGGCGTCGCGCGCAAGGGTGGCGTCGGTCCGCAGCACGCTGACCGCGCCTTCGGCCGCGGATTGCACGCGTACATGTTCGAGGCGCGCGCCTTCGCCGACCATGACGCTGGACAGGGTGTTGTCCAGATGCCGATGCGCACCAGCGCCCAGGTGGTGTTCGACCAGCGTGAGCCGGCTGCCCGCGTCCAGCTGGATGCGATGCCGCAGGTGCCACGCATGGTCGGCGCCGGTTGTCGCGCCCACGAACACCAGGTGCAGTGGCGCATCCACGTGGACCCCGGGCGCCACGCCGATGGTCGCGCCCTCGGCGGCCAGCGCCGCATTGAGGCGTGCGAACACGGCGTCGGCACCGCCGGCGACCTCCGCGCCGTCCTGCCCGACCATGCCGACCGTCACGGCCAGCCCCTGCTGCAGCGTCCGCAGGTCGGAATGCGCGGGTGAATGCCGCCCGTTGACGAACACCAGCCGCGGCGCCGCGATGCCCTCGAGCAGCGCCGGGTCGAACGCCGGGGCGACGCGATCGGCCACGGAGAACGTGCGGCGCTCCAGCGCGCGCAGCGACGTGTACTTCCACGCCTCGCTGCGCGGCGCCGGCAGGCCGGTCTCA
>DATINB010000541.1:0-5275 GCA_035474775.1 Luteimonas sp. | reverse complement strand
CGGCATCCACGGCAGCGCCTTCTTCATCGCGCCCAACCTGCTGCTCACCGCCGCGCACGTGGTCGACGGGCAGTCCGCCCTGATCATCGTCCCGGGCAAGAACGGGGCCGGCACCACGGCCGCCAACGAACCGTTCGGGCGCATCCGGGTCGGCGCGGCGGACATGGCCATGCACCCGTCGTACGCGCCGCACAGCCGCGACTTCGACCTCGCCCTGATCCGGGTGCCGGCGGCGCAGGCATCGCCCAACTACTTCGGGCTGGTCGAGGAGCTCACGCAATCGCGGCCGGAAGGCGTGGTGGTCTCCGGCTACGCCGCCTACTCGGAACCGGTCGACACCGTCGACCGCGTGGTCAACGCGCTGGTCGACCCCGACCGCCAGCACATGCACGGCGGCTATATCCGCAGCCTGCCGAGCGCGGAAACCTTCGATTACGACCTGCAGTCGCTCGGCGGGACCAGCGGATCGCCGGTCTATTACATCGAGGACGGCGCGGCCCCGCGCACGCACATGGTCGGCGTGCACGTGGCCGGCGCGGGCGACACCACCAACCTGGGCTGCCGCATCACGCCGGCCAAGCTGGCCTGGATCCGCACCCAGGCCGCCGCCTGGGGGCACGCGCTGAGCTTCTCGCTGGCTGCCCGCGGCCTGGCGGAGGACGGCGGCGCGCTCGCGGCCGGTTCCGGCGCCGAGGCCGACGAAGACACCTTCGCGTGCAATCCCGAGCCGGTGGACGACGACACCGCCGGCAGCGTGGCGCAGGGCCGTGCACTCGACGCCCGGCAACCCGACTACCCGGGCGCCAGCCGCTTCGTGCCCGCCCACCGCGCCAACTTCCGCAGCGGGCGCCGTCGCGGCGCGACCATCGACCGCATCGTGATCCACATCACCGCGGGCGGCCCGTCCATCGACGGCACCATCGGCTGGTTCCAGAACCCCGACCACACCAATCCGCGCACCGGGCGCAACAATCCGAGCAGCGCGCACTACATCGTCGGCCGCGACGGCGAAGTGGTGCAGATGGTCGGCGATGCGGACACCGCGTACCACGCGTCCAGCGCCAACGCCCGCAGCATCGGGATCGAGCACAACGCCAACAAGCCCTACCGCCTCAACCGGCGCGACCTGCCGCCCACCGACCCGCAGTACGAGGCGTCCGCGCAGCTTGTCGCTTGGCTCGCCGCCCGGCACGGCGTGCCGCTCGATAGACAGCACATCGTCGGCCACGCCGAGGCCTCGCCCGGGGACAACCACGACTGCCCCAGCGCCTACTGGGACTGGGACCGCTACATGGACTGCCTGCACGCGGCCGCGGACGCGCTCGCGCAAGCCGGCGCCGCGTCCCCGACGCCGTCCGCGCCGTCCACCGCGCAGGGCGTCCGCCGGCGTGGCGCGCCGGTGCGTGCGCAGGAACTGATCACGCCCTACTACGATCCCTCCGACCCGGCCAGCGCACTGACCTGCACCGCCGACGCCTTCAGCGCCTCGCGCGAGGAGTGGTACGTGGGGGTCGAGGACACGCATGCATTCCCGCATGCGGCCATCTGCCAGCTGACCATGACCGATGCCGAGGGGCGCAGTGCGCGCGGCACCGGGTTCTACATCGGTCGCGACCGCATCCTGACCTGCGCGCACAACCTGCACGGCATGGAACGCGTGACCGTGGTGCCGGGGCGCAACGGCGCGGGCGACGCGCCCCACGGGCAGTGCACGCTGCCGGCCTCGTCCTGGCGCGTGGCGTCGCGCTACACCGGCGACGGCGACTGGGACAACGACCTCGCGGTCATCGACGGCGTGCCGATCGCGGCCCCCGGCGGGCGCTTCTTCCGCTTTCTGCAGGCCACGCCGGGCGAGTCGATGCCACTCGCGGTCTGCGGCTACTCGACGGCCTCGCGGTTGGTCCGCGAGCTGAACCCGGTCTTCGACGGCGACCGCCAGCATCTGCACGGCGGCCACGCCCAGGGCATGCCGACCGCCGACACCATCGACTACGACATCCTGGCCCTGGCCGGCGCCAGCGGCTCGCCGGTGTACACCGTGCGCGACAGCGGCGACGGTCCGGAAGCGCTGGTCTGCGCCGTCCACGTCACCCGCGGGCCGATCGCGGGCGGTGCCGGCAACGGTCCGAGCGTCAACCGCGGCTGCTTCGTCACCCCGGCGAAGATCGAATGGATCGAGGGGCGCGCGACGGCGTTCGCACATCGCGGCGCGCGTGCGCTGGCGGTCGATGCCATCGAGCACGACGTCAGGCTGGTCCCGCAACCGGACAAGAACGCCTGCTGGGCCGCCTCGATGGCGATGCTGCTGGGCTTCCGCGGCGCCCGGTCGGTGGACCCCGAAGCGCTCGCCCGCGAGGTCGGCGGCTCGCTGTCCACCTCCTACGACTGGGACCTGCTGCAGCGCGTCAGCGCCGCCCACGGGTTCGTGGTGCTCGAGCAGCCGTCCAACACCAGCCTCTACCATGCCCCGACGCAGTGGGCGGCCTGGCTGCGCGAGTTCGGGCCGCTGTGGGTGGTCATCGTGGGCGCGCCGCACGCCGTGGTGCTTGCCGGCATCCGCGGCGAGCTGGCGGATCCGGCCTCGGTGGAGGTCAAGGTCCTCAACCCCTGGGACACGCAGACCGCCTTCGATGCCACCGATCCGATTCGGTTCGACCCGCCCAACCAGGGCTACGAGGGCTGGCTGCCGTTCGAACAGTTCGCGGCCGACTTCGGCGAGATGGCCGAGCCCGACTACGGCAACTGGCGCGTGCTCCACCTGCCCGCCTCCGCGAGCGTGGCTGCGGCGCAATCGCTCGCGGCGCGCCGCGACCGTCGCCTCGCCGCACCGCCGAAGGCGCGGATGCTCGCGTCCGACGCCGCGGCGTCCGATGCCATCGATCCACCGCGCGTGACCGGCACCCGCATGCGCGTCGAACGCGGCAGCGCGGGCGCCACGCGCTGGCAGCTCGACCAGCTCGAAGGCCGCAAGTCGCCTGCCGCCGCACGCGGGAACGCCGGCGCGGCAGGCAGCGAGGTGCTGGTCGACCTGGGCGCCTGGCCTGCGATCGACGGTCAGCCCGCGCCACTGCCGCTGACGGTCGCCTTCCGCGGCCATGCCGATGGCGCAGTGGGCGATGTGGCCATCCGCGCCGGTGCGCCCGCCACGCTCGGCTACGGCGTGGAAGTGGTGGCGCGCATCGACGACCACGCCGACATCGACGGTGTCGCCGCGGTCAAGGTCGGCATCGACGTGCGCTTCGTCGGACTGGTCGACGGCGCGCCGGCCGCGCGCATCGACCTGACCCTGCTCGGCGACGGGCGCTACCAGCGCACCAACCGCTGGCTCGACGCCACCCGGGCGGCCTGAGGTCGGCATGTCCGCGCGCCTTCCCCCGCCAGGCAACCCAGGACGTGGCGGCATCTTTCCGCCCGGCCAGGGCGCACCGCGGACCGGGCGCGCCTACGTGCCGGTGCGCACGCCGGCCTACGCACTGGCGGATGCCGGGCAGCCCGGCGCCGGGGCCGCACCGCCGGTGGCCAGCACCAAGCCGCCGGCGACCGAGACCATCGCCCGCCGCGCCGGGGCGATGGTCGACGAGATCGATTTCCCGGGCTTCGTGGCGCAACTGGTGCACGGCACCTTCGACGCCATCGTCGATGCATCGATCCGCCAGATGGAGAGCTATTCGAGCATGGTGTCGGCGGTCGCCAAGACCGTCGACCAGTTCACCGAGGACAACGTCACCCCCAACCAGGCCCGCGACTGGCTGGCCACGCGCTACCCGGGCGACCTCACCCTGTTGCTGCCGGACGGTGCCACCCGCACCGAGCCGCAACTGGCACCCGCAGGCGAAGGGCTGGCGCCGTCCTGGCTAGGAGAATTCGGCCTGGAGGGCGAGGAGCTCACCGCCGAACTGATCGAACAGCGCATCGTGCCGCAGGTGCGCACCCACATCGGCGGCGAGCGCCAGCAGCTGCTGGCCACCATGGTCCTGCTGGGCATGAACCGGGTGGTGGTCAGGGACGGCAGCATCAGTGCCAAGGTCATGTTCCGCGCCGCCGCGCGCGACGCCGCCGGCGTCCAGTACGCGACCAGCAGCGACCCCAAGGCGGTCGACAACTGGGGCGAGCGTGGCGCCACCACCTATGCCGGGCAGACCTCGACGATGGTGTCGACGCTGGCGGTCAACGCGCAGAACGAATCCAGCGTGCGCGCCGACCTGTTCGGCGAGGTCAAGCTGAACTTCGTCAGCGAGACGTTGCCGCTGGACCGCCTCGCCGATGCCGCCAAGGTCGCCCTGGTGCAGCGCAGCTCCCCGGCGATGCGCGTGGCCTCGCCCGCGGCCGCCGCGCCGGCCGGCATCGCCGCACCGGCGATCGAAGGGGGCGCGTGATGCTGCGCGAACTGGCCACCCTGCTCGGCGAGCTGCATGACGGGCTGGCCACGCTGGACGCCGGCCACGGCGTGCGCCTGGCGCGGGTCGACATGACGTTGCCGCTGGACCTGCGGCCGGTGCTGCGCGGCGGTGGCTGCGTGCTGCTGGCCGACGTGCCGCGCACGAGCGCGATCGACGCATGGCTGGCGGCGCCGTCGAAGCTCTCGATCGGCTGGGCCGCCGGGGCCGGGCAGGCGGGCGTGGCCGCGCCCGCGGACAGTGGCGCATCGGCACCGGGGGCCGCGCCATGAGCGCGCAGATGCCCGCGCTCCTGCAGGACAGCGGCGTACCGTTCGACCTGTTCATCCAGGCGCTGACCGAACAGCTCGACAAGGCGCAGGCGTCGATGGCCATCAAGGCGCGGGTGGGGCGGATGCCGATGACCTTCGCGGTCAAGGATGTCTCCATCGACCTGCGCGCCTTCGTGCAGGTGATCGACGACGACATCTACGTGCGGCCGGCCGGGCCCGGCGAAAGCGAGGCCAGCACCATCAAGCTGTCGCTGACCACCATCACCAAGTCGATGGTGGAGGAGAACGCGGTCGATTTCCGCGCCGAGGACCCGAAGTTCAGCCTCCGCGAGGCACTCGGCGACGACATCTCGGTCGACGAACAGCGCCAGCTCGAGCGCATCGGCGTGCGCACCATCACCCAGCTCAACGAGCTCAAGGCGACCGCCGGCACCGACGTCATCGCGCGCCTGTCGCGCATGCCGGTCAACCGACTGCAGCAGGCGTTGCTGAAGGCAGCCGCGCCGCGGGTGACGCACGTCGAGCGCAGTGCCGGCAACGAGCGCGTGCACCTGCGCGCGCCAGGGTTGCGCGCCGGACGGACACCGTTCGTGCGCGCCGCCGGTG
>DATINB010000540.1:0-3766 GCA_035474775.1 Luteimonas sp. | reverse complement strand
GCCCAGCCGACCTGGCCGGTGGCATCCAGGGTGCCGGTGGGCATCGCGACGTGCAGCTTGCGCAGGGCCAGGGCGTCGGCATTGCCGCGGCCGTCGAAGGCAAGCGTCGCCTGCTGGCCGTCGCGGTCGATCGCCGCCGTGCCGATCGCGGCCCACGCCGCCGTGCTGCCGGCGATGCCGAAGTCCGCATCGGCGCCGATGGCGGGCGCGGGCGGCAGGTCCGGTGCAGCCGGGTCCGGGGCGGGCGCGTGGACCAGGCCGCGGGCGATGACCGCGAACTTGAAGCGCGCGTCGTCGGGATTGCTGAAGTCGCCGCGGCCGCGGGCGGTGATCCGTCCCCCGGCGACGTCGAGGACCAGCGGCGACAGCTCCAGCACCTGCTCGGCGAGGCGGACGCGCGAGGGCTGCACCACCGCGGTCAGCCCACCCTGGGCGAACCGGCCCTGCACCGTGGCCGCGCCGCCGACGCCCGATGCGCGCAGGTCGAAGGCGACCGGCGCGGCTGCCGGAGTCGCCCCGGTGAACAGCGTCGGCACCAGCGCCGTGGTGCCGGCGGTGAACCCCCAGCGCGGCGCGTCACGGCCGCGCAGCGTCAGCAGCGCGCGCAGGCGCTCGGGTGCGTAGCCGGTGAGCGCCACGTCCATGGCCGACAGGTCGCCACGCGCGACCAGCCCGATGCGCGGCCGCGTGCGCCCCAGCGGTGCCGGCAGCAGCGCGGTCGCGGTGAGATCGGTGGCGTAGTCGTCGCCTGGCGCATACCGGCCGTGGGCGGTGAAACGCCCGCGGTCGCTCTCGACGGCGATGCGGGTCAGGGTGAGCTCGCCATCGCGTGCATCCAGCCCACCGCGCAGCGACGCGATGTCGATGAGCGGTTCACCCGCCTGCGTGACGCGGAACCCCTCGACCCGGATCGCATCCGCCTGCAACGACAGGGGTGGCGCGATGGCGGGCAGCACCTCCGGCCACCTCGGCAGTTCGAACGGTTCATCGGCGGCTTCGGCGAGGTCCAGCGTGGCGCCGCGGATGTCGAGTGCGTCGAGCCGCAGCAGCTTGCCGAGCAGCGGTCGCACGTCCGGATCAATGGTCACCTGGCGGGCCGCGAAGGTCAGGGTGCCCGGCGACGCGCATTGCCCGTAGGCCACCGGTTCGCCGTCCACGTCGGGGCAGCTCCGCATCACGAAACGCATGCCGTGCAGGGTCAGCGGACCGGAAGCCGGTCCCTCCGCACGCTGCCAGGTCAGCGCGGTGCCGGCCGGCAGGCGCGCGACGACCTGCGACAGCAGGAAGTCGCGGCCGCCGAAGGTCATCAGCAGCCAGTACAGGGCCGCGGCAGCCAGGACCACCAGGACCGCGATGCCGATGGCGCTGCGGATCGCCAGCGTGCGCGCACGCGCGCGGCGACGGGCGCGCAGTTCCGCGATCCGCTGCTCGCGCTGCTCGGGAGTCAGGTCGTCGGGCATGCGATGCCGGCGCAGGGCCATCTCAGAACTCCGCGCCGATGCTGAGGCCGAACGTGAAGGAGGAATCCGGGTCGTCCAGCCCACGCGCGATGTCCAGCTTCACCGGGCCCACCGGCGAGCGGTAGCGCACGCCGAACCCGACGCCGGTGCGCAGGTCCGGCGAGCCGCCGTCGAAGGCGTCACCGGTGTCCACGAACACCGCGGCACCCAACGGGCCACGGATGTAACGCTCGTATTCGATGCTGGCGGTGACCAGGCTGCTGGCGCCCAGCGAGAACTCGCGGCTGTCGGCGCCGGCGCGCTGCCGCGGTCCGACCTCCCGGTATTCGTAGCCGCGGATGCTGCGGTCGCCGCCGGCATAGAAGCGCAGGCTGGGGGGCAGCCCGACCACGTCGTCGGTGAAGGTATGGCCGACCTCGCCGCGCACGATCAGTCGGCCGGTCTCGCCCAGGCCCTTGAACCACGTGGCGCGCGTGTGCAGCTGGCCGAAGCTCGCGTCGGAACCCGCGCCCTCGGCACCGCCACGCAGCAGCACGAAGCCGCCATAGCCGGCGCGCGGAAACGTGCGGTCGTCGACGTCGATGTATTCGGCGCGCAGCGACGGGAAGGTGTAGGTCGCATAGCGGTACAGGAACGGCACGCCATCACCGTCTGGCACCTCGGGCACGCCGTCGCCGTCGCCGTCGGTGGCCGGGACGTAGCCCCAGCGCTCGCGCAGCACGTGCGCCGAGGCGACCAGGTTCAGGTTGCGGCTGTACTGCCCGCTGCGGCTGGCGACGAACTCCACGCGCCGGGAATCGATGTAGTCGGTCTGCTCGTCGGCGAACTGCAGGCTGGCGGTGTACCAGCCATCGAGCCAGGCGAATGCCGGGATGCGGTACTGCAGGGTGAGCGTCTTGCGCTTCTGTGCGTAATCCAGCTGCGCCAGCGCCTTGTGGCCGCGCATGTTCACGTAGCGGCGGTCGAGGCCGAGGCGGATGCCGGCGCCGCTGTCGGTTCCGTAGGACACGCCCGCGGTGTACACGTCGCGCTTCGCGGGGGTCAGCGTGACGGCGACCGGGACGCGACGGTCGACGGCCGCCGCCGGATCGGCCGCGATGTCGATGCGGCTGAAGTAGTCGAGCGCGACCAGCGACGTGCGCAGGCGGTCGAGGCGACCCTGGTGGTAGTAGCCGCCCTCTTCCCAGTACACGAGGTTCTGCAGCAAGCGGTCGTGCACCACGTCCTTCGGCGTCTGCTCGAACGTGGTGGCGCCCATGGCGTAGCGCTCGCCACTGGTCCAGACCAGGTCGATGTCGGCGCGGCTGTCGGCGCGCAGCACCTCGACGCGGTGCGAGGACAGCTGCGAATCGAAGTAGCCGCGTTCGGCGAGGCGGCGGGTGATGCGGGTCTTGCTCGCTTCGTAGTCGGCATGGTCGAAGCGGCTGCCCGCGCGCGGAATGAACGCCGCGAGGTCGTCGGCCAGGTAGCGGTCGGCATTGCCGGCGCCGATGATCGCGATGTCGGCATTGCGCACCCGCACCGGTTCGCCGGGGTCGACGGTGATCGTGACGGTGACGTCGCCGCCAGGGCGTCGCTGCTCGGCGCTGTCGTCGGCGGGTGCACCGTCGGCGGGCCGGGGTGCAGGCTCCGGATCGCGCAGCGACGGCGGCGCATCCTCGGCGTCCGCCCGGGGCGGCGCGGTGATGGTGGTGGACGGGCCATCGCCTACCGGCAGCACCGCGCCCGGGGTCGGTTCCGCCAGCTCGGCCTCGGTGGTGGTGCTGGCGGTGGCCTCCGCAGCGGCACGATGGGTGGTGCGCGTGGTGGTGCCATCGGCCCGCGTGCGCTCGATGGTGATCGTCGGTGCGTAGTAGCCGAACGGCTCCAGCGCCTCGCGGGTCTCAGCCTCGGCTTCGCGCACCAGGTAGGCGAGTCGCCTGCCGGAGGTCTCGCGATCGATCGCATCGACCAGCGACAGCGACACGCGGACGTTCTCCGCCATGTCCCCGTCCAGGCCGACGATGTCGACACGGGTGACCTTGGCCGCCGTCGCCGAGCCGCTTGCGAAACAGATGACGGCGGCGAGGATGCATCGGGGCAAGGGCGGCATGCGCGAAGCATACCGGCCATGCGTCAAGGATCGATTCAGGCTGCAGGCACGAGCGACACCGCATGCCTGCGCGCGACGGATGGCGCGGGCCGTGACGGCGGTGGCCCGGAGCCCGGGTGGCGCAGGTCGTCAGCCTTCCAGCAGCCGCTCGAAGCCACCGAAGATCATGCGCTTGCCATCGAAGGGCATCTCGGCGCCGGTCATGCGCTCGTCC
>DATINB010000539.1:0-8005 GCA_035474775.1 Luteimonas sp. | reverse complement strand
GACCCGCCCGACTACCATGTGCGCCCTCCCCGCCGGTGCCGCCGATGCCCTTCGTCCGGATCATGAGCCGTGCCAACGGCGGGGGGTTGCAGCGCGATCTCCAGCTGGTCGCCGCGGTGCTCGCAGGCGCCGGGTACGCCGTGCAGGCGGTCGGTTTCGGCAACGAGAAGGGCGTGCGCGCGCTGCGCATCGCCGGCATGCGCGTGGCGGCCCTGTGGCGCGGGCGGCCGGACCTGCAGCTGTCGCTCGAACACGTCTATCCGCAGGCGCTGGGCCTGGCGCGGCGCAACCTGCTGATGCCCAATCCGGAATGGTTCCGGCCGCACTACCGGCCGCAGCTTCCCCGCTTCGATGCGCTGCTGTGCAAGACGCGCCATGCCGCGGCCATCTTCGCCGCGCTGGGCTGCCGCACGCGGCACGTCGGGTTCACCAGCGACGACCGCATGGACAGCAACGTGCCCCGGGAGCGGCGCTTCCTGCACCTGGCCGGCAGGAGCCCGGTGAAGGGCACCGAGGCCGTGCTGGCGGCATGGCGACGGCATCCGGAGTGGCCGACGCTGGTGGTGGTGCAGAACCGCCGCAACGCGCGCCCCGGGGCGTCGGCCGACAACATCGACCACCGGGTCGGACACGTGGCCGATGCCGAACTGCGGCGGCTGCAGAACGCCTGCCGGTTCCACATCTGTCCATCGGAAGCGGAGGGCTTCGGCCACAGCCTGGCCGAGGCGCTGGGCGTGGGCGCGATCAACATCACGACCGATGGCGAACCGATGAACGAGCTGGTGACGGCGTCCCACGGCGTGCTGGTGCCGCCCGCCCGGATCGGCGAACTGGGGCTCGCGCGACGGTTCTTCGTCGACCCGGAAGGCGTGGAGCAGGCCGTGGAGCGGGCATTGCGCCTGGACGCCGCGACCGTGGCCGCCATGTCGGCAGGTGCGCGAGCCGCCTACGAGGCGCTGGACACCGGATTCCGGCAGGCGCTACCGCAGGCAGTCGCGGCGTCCCTGCCGGGGGGCTGACCCATCACCAGCGCAACGGACGCGCCGCCACGTCGGTGGCGATCGCGGCATACAACCTGCGCGCCTCGTCCCGCGGCAGCAGGTGCACGCGCAGGGGCGGCGCCAGCGCCCCGGCGCCCGCGGTGTCCAGCCACAGCGACGCCGTCCCGAACCAGCGGTCGGCCGGTGACCGGCGCAACTGCAGCGACTGCACCTTGTCGAGTTCGACCACGCGCCAGTGCCGCGTCCACCAGCCGGCGCGCACCGCGAACAGGCGCGCATCGAGGCTGTAGCCGGCGCGGGCCGCATGCTGGCGCGCCGCCAGGACCGCCCAGGGCATCCACAGCCACGCCAGCAGGCCGGGTGCGCCCCACACCCATGCGGCCGGTACCGACACCAGCAACGCCAGCAGCACGCCCGGCCACGCCAGGCGCAGCCAGGCGCGCCGGTCCAGCGGGCGCCAGTGCGGAGGCGGCCATGCGACGCCCGGCAGCAGCCGCCGCAGCAGGTCGTCGCAGTTGCCCACGGTGGCGATGGGCGCCACCTCGCGCAGCGCACGCGGGTCGTCGCCGCGTTCCGCCACCGCGGTCTCCACCGCCAGCGCGCGGCGGCGCAGCAGGCGGTGCAGCAGGCCTTCGTGCAAGGTCCACGACTGGATGCGCCGCCGCGACGCACTGGTGCGCAGGCGCGTCAGCAGGCCGCGCTCCACGGTCAGCCGCCGGCCCTGCTGCCTGAGCGTGAAGCCGTGGTACTGCACCAGCGCCAGCAGCACCGACAGCAGCCGCAGCAGCAGCACCGCGACCAGTCCCGCGGCCACGAGCACCGCGGCCTGTGCGACGAGCCCCGGCACCAGCGCGCGTGCGTAGCCGAACACCGCCGCGCCGGTGTCGTGCATGGCGGCGCGCATGGCCCGCTCCGGCACGACCTGCCACGCCAGTGCGAACGCGCCGGCCACCACCACCATGCCGCGGTTGGAGACCAGCCCGAGCCGCAACACCTCGGCCGTGCCCAGCGCCAGCAGGGTCTCGCCCTCGTCGGGATCGCCCGCGCCGTCGGCGCGGCCGGCCTGCGCCGCCATCGCATCGCCACCGGGCGCTGCGGACGGCGCCTGGCTGCGATGCCGGATCAGCCGCTCCAGCGCCAGTGCCTCGCGCAGCCGCAGCACGCGCATCTGGGCTTCCGGCTTCTCGCCGCCGGCGGATTCCAGCCGGACTTCGGCGACGCCGAACAGCCGGTGCAGCAGTGACTGGTGCACCGCCACGTTGTGGATCCGCGCGAACGGGATGTGCCGCAGGCTGCGTTCGAACAACCCGCTGCGCACCAGCAGGCTGTCGGCCTGCACCACGTAGCGGTAGGTGAAGTACTGCCATACCGACAGCAGCGCCAGCACCGGGATGCCCGCCAGCGGGACCAGCTCGTAGCGTTCGCCGCGGCCCAGGAACAGCAGCACCAGCAGCGGCACCACGAATTGCCGCAGCTGCTGCAGCAGCACGAACAGCCACGACCAGGGATGCAGGCGGTGTTCGCGGCCGTCCACGGCCAGTGGCGGCTCAGGCGTCGTCGTCATCGCGATCGTCCTGGCGCGCGAGGTGGTCGCGCAGGCGTTCGGCGTCGGCCAACGCCAGGCCGGCCACGTGCACCGCGCTGTCGCGGGTGCCTGCGGTATGGATCACCAGCGTGGCCAGGCCGAACCTGCGCTCCAGCGGGCCACGGCGCAGGTCGAGGTGCTGCACGCGCGTGGCCGGCACGCGCGTCTCCCGCTGCCACAGCCGGCCGCGGCGCAAGGCGAAGCCGTCGCGATCGAGCAGCCAGCGGGTGTACCGGTGCCGCTTGTGCGCCAGCCACGCCCCGCAGGCCGGCAGCAGCACCAGGCTCGCCGTCGCCAGGGCGATCGCCAGCGGTCTCGATGGCACCAGCAACGTGATGGGGACCAGCAGGCCCGCTGCCGCGACGCCGGACCCGACGAGGTTGCCGAGCACGAACAGCGTGCGCGCCCGGGCCGGCAGTGGCTGCCAGCCCGGGTCGGCCCATGCCGCGTGGTCGGCGGCTGCACGGGGTGCCGCAGGCGTGGCGGCCCCGGCGGCCGCGGCCACCCCGGTCGCGGCGGATTCCAGTGGATCGTTCATCGATGTTCCAGCTGCTGGTACGGGTTGGCCTCGCCGCTGCCCGGGGGCCGCGCCTTGAAGCGCTTGTAGGTCCACTGGTACTGGGCCGGGTCACGCCGCGCCACCCGCTCGACACCGGCGTTGAGCGCGGCCAGCGCCGTCGCCGCGTCGGCACTGTCGATGCCCTCGGGTGCGGATTCGAAGCGCAGCACGAAGTCCAGGTCGGCGCCCCGGCGCTCGCAGTAGCCGAACAGCACGCAGGCCCCGGTGCGTTCCGCCAGTCGCCCCACCAGGGTCATCGTGGACGCCTGCAGTCCGAAGAACGGCGCGAATCCGCCATCGCCCAGCTTCGGCTGCTGGTCGGGCAGGATGCCGACGACGCCGCCGCCGCGCAGCAGCTTGAACAGCTGGCGGATGCCCGGGCCTTCCGCGCGCACCTGGGTCACGCGGTCGCCGTCGCTCGCGCGCACCCGGCGCAGGAAGGCATCGCCGAGGGCCGATTCCGGTGGTGCGTACAGGATCGCCAATGGCGTGCGCGCGGCCAGCCACTGGTTGAGCAGCTCCCAGTTGCCGTAATGCGGTGCGACCACGATCACGCCGTGGCCGGCCGCGATGGCGGCATCGAACAGCGCTGCGCCGTGCACCTCGCGGACCAGGCCGAGGGTCGCGGCACGCGGACGCGTCCACAACACCAGCGTCTCGAAGGCCTGGCGCGCGGTGCTGCGCACGACCGCGCGGCGCAGCGACTCGCGCTGCGCGGGCAGCAAGTCCGGGTAGGCCAGTTCCAGGTTGCGCAGCGCCACCGCGCTCTCGCGCGTGTCGAGCCGCAGCGCGAGCCACGCGAGGGCGTCGGCTGCGCCACGCAACCATGGCCACGGCAGCCGCGCGACGGCCGTGGCGAGCGCGAACAGGGCGGCGGAGGCATCGGGCATGGTTGGAGTCTAGTGGAGGCGGGCGGTGCCGGGCCCCGCGCGGACCTTGTCGTCGCGGCGCGTCGTGGGCGGCGTGGCGTGTCGCCGGGCCCCCTCGGCTAGGCTGCAGGCGTCAACTTGCCGGAGTCGTCCCTGTGCTTGCCCTGATCCAGCGCGTCAGCGAAGCCAGCGTCCACGTCGCGGGCGAGCGGGTGGCGGCGATCGGCCCCGGGATGCTGGCGCTGGTCGGCATCGAGCCCGGCGATGGTGACGCGCAGGTGCAGCGGATGGCCGTGCGCCTGCTGGGCTATCGCGTGTTCGCCGATGGCGCCGGGCGCATGAACCGGTCGCTCGCCGACTGCGGCGGCGGCCTGTTGCTGGTGAGCCAGTTCACGCTGGCCGCCGACACGGGATCCGGTATGCGGCCGGGCTTCAGCACGGCGGCCGTCCCGGCGGAGGCTGAACCGGTCTTCAGGCAGCTGGTCGCGCGCTGCGCCGGCCGGCACGCGCCAGGGGTGGAAAGCGGCCGTTTCGGTGCCCATATGGTGGTGAGCCTGGTCAACGATGGCCCGGTCACCTTCCTGCTCAGGGCCTGAATCCGCCCGCCGGCTGGTATAATTACGGGTTCACTTTTTCAACGGTGCGCGCCACATGGCGATCGAACGTCCTGCCCAGCAGTCCGACATCAAGCTCCTGATCAGCAAGGGGCTCGAGCAAGGCTACCTGACCTACGCCGAAGTCAACGACCACCTGCCCGACGACCTCGTCGATCCGGAACAGATCGAAGACATCATCGGCATGATCAACGGCATGGGCATCGAGGTGCACGAGGTCGCGCCCGACGCCGACACGCTGCTGCTCGCCGACAACTCCACCGGCAACCGCGAGGTCGACGACACCGCCGCCGAGGAAGCCGCCGCCACGTTGTCCGGGCTGGATGCCGAGGGTGGCCGCACCACCGACCCGGTGCGCATGTACATGCGCGAGATGGGCACGGTGGAGCTGCTGACCCGCGAGGGCGAGATCGCCATCGCCAAGCGCATCGAGGAAGGCCTCAACCAGATGGCCGCGTCGCTGGCCAGCTTCCCGTGGTCGATCAACCACCTGCTGGAAGACTACGAGCTGCACAAGGCCGGCAAGAAGCGCCTGGCGGAAATCGTGGTCGGCTTCAACGACATGCTCGACGACGTGCCGGAGCCGGTGGCACCGCCGGCGGCCGCGGCCGCCAAGGCCGACGACGTCGAGGAGGAGGTCGAGGAGACCGACGACGCCGAGGCCGAGGAAGCGGGCCCGACCGGTCCCGACCCGCTGGAGGTCGCGCGGCGCATGGAGTCGCTGGCGTCCAACTACGCCAAGTTCCAGCGCTCGGTGGCCAAGAACGGCGCCAGTGCCAAGCAGGTGCTCAAGCTGCGCGAGGACATGGCGGAGGTGTTCGTCACCCTCAAGCTGCCGCTGCCGCTCACCGACACGCTGGTGCGCAAGCTGCGCGAGGTGGTCAGCTCGATCAAGGACCACGAGCGCCGCATCCTGGATCTCTCCACGCGCGTGGCCAAGATGCCGCGCAAGGACTTCATCCGCGCGTGGGACGGCAACCAGACCAACACCGGCTGGGTCGACGAGGTGCTGAAGCGCAAGCAGAAGTGGTCGTCGGGCCTGCGCGACGTGCGCGAGCAGATCATCGCCGAGCAGGAAGCCACGCTGTCGACCGAGAAGGCGATGATGGTCACGCTGGCCGATCTCAAGGAGATCAACCGCGCGATGGCCTACGGCGAGGCCAAGGCGCGCAAGGCCAAGAAGGAGATGGTCGAGGCCAACCTGCGCCTGGTGATCTCCATCGCCAAGAAGTACACCAACCGCGGGCTGCAGTTCCTGGACCTGATCCAGGAGGGCAACATCGGCCTGATGAAGGCGGTCGACAAGTTCGAGTACCGCCGCGGCTACAAGTTCTCGACGTATGCCACCTGGTGGATCCGCCAGGCCATCACCCGCTCGATCGCCGACCAGGCGCGCACCATCCGCATCCCGGTGCACATGATCGAGACGATCAACAAGTTGAACCGCATCAGCCGGCAGATGCTGCAGCAGTTCGGCCGCGAGGCGACGCCGGAAGAGCTGGCGAAAGAGATGGACATGCCCGAGGACAAGATCCGAAAGGTCATGAAGATCGCCAAGGAACCGATCTCGATGGAGACGCCGATCGGCGACGACGAGGATTCGCACCTCGGCGATTTCATCGAGGACACCAACGTCGAGTCGCCGATCGAGAACACCACCAACATCAACCTGTCGGAGACCGTGCGCGACGTGCTCGCCGGCCTGACCCCGCGCGAGGCGAAGGTGCTGCGCATGCGCTTCGGCATCGACATGAACACCGACCACACCCTCGAGGAAGTCGGCAAGCAGTTCGACGTCACCCGCGAGCGCATCCGCCAGATCGAGGCCAAGGCGCTGCGCAAGCTGCGCCACCCCAGCCGCTCGGAGCAGTTGCGGAGCTTCCTCGACATCGAGTGAGCCGGCGCATGCCGCAATCGAAAAGGCCCGCGCGAGCGGGTCTTTTTCGTTGTACGCGCACAGTCAGTGCACAGCGACTGGCGTCGGCAGCAGGGCGCCGCGATCGGCCCCGCGCTGCGCGACGGCCGCCGACTGGCTGACATCCTCATTGCCGCCGGCAGTGGTGGTGACGCGGTAGTGGCCGTCGACGATCCGCAGCGGATGCGCCTCGGTGGTCAGCACGGTCCGCGTCGGGTCCAGGGTCGCCGGGTCGGCATACAGCAGGTAGAAGTACTTGAAGGTCTCGGCCAGCACGAAGCTCTCCATGTCGTCCTTCTTCTGCTTGCTGACCACGTCGGCGAGTGCGGCGAAGCCGGACTCCGTGCGCGTGTGGCGGACGAAGTCGTCGAAGAGCGTGCGGCCCATGTCGCGGTATGCGCTGTCGCCGGTCAGGCGGTACAGGTACCAGGCGGATTCGACGATCTCCGGCCGCAGCGGGTAGCCCGGCGAGACCACCTGTCGCGCTCGGTAGTCCCAGACCTCCGGCTCGATGCCGTGCGCCTGCCACATCGAGAACGCCGATGCCTGCAGGCGCCGCGCGCGGCCGATGTCGCCGGACAGCGCGAGCAGGCCGGGGAGGAACGCATCCAGCGCCCCGAAGCGCGGCGCGATGCGCGCGCCGGTGGCCATGTCCACGTGGCCGTACCAGAGCGCGCCGTCCACCTCTTCGGCGACGTGCGCGTTGAGTGCCGCGATGTGCGTGTCCCACATCGCCTTGCAGTCGGGATCGACGAACAGCTGCCAGCACTTCCACAGGTATTCGTAGTACGAGTCGATGCGCGCGCCGACATGGGTGCGCGTCTGCGTCCAGTCACCGGTGGCGACGTCGAAGCGCTCGCCCACCAGCCCGATCGGCGAGCGCCGTGCATAGGTCGCCTGCAGGGCGTGCTTGGCCTTTTCGAAGTACACCGGCTTGCCGGTCAGCCGGCTGAGCGTGCCGTATTCCAGCAGCAGCGTGCCGGCCTCGGCCGGGTTGCTGTCGCTGCCGCGGGTGGCGCCGGTGCGCAGGTTGACGTTGACGTAGGGCAGCCCGGTGGGCGAGTCGAACGCCGGCAGCAGCCGCGTGCCGAGGTCGTCCGCGAGCGCCAGCAGGCGGGCATCGCCGGTCATCTGGTAGGCGGACAGCAAGCCGCCCAGCAGGCGGATCACGATCTCGAAATGCTTGACGTCGAGGTCGCGGTCGAACGACAGCGTGGTGGCGATGAGTTCACGCGCATCGTCGGCCTCGTCGTCGAGGCCCATCAGCAGCAGCGTATCGAGCGCGTCCACCGGGGTCATCAGCAGCGATTCGCCGTACCAGTCGTGCGCGCCGTTGCTGAGCGGCTTGAGCGCATCGTGGCCCCAGGCATGGCGGCGGTAGCCCTGCCAGGCATGCAGGAACTCGGCTTTGACCCTGGCGGCCATCCCCGCGTCGGTGCCGTTGGCGTCGAGCCGGCGTTGG
>DATINB010000538.1:0-6397 GCA_035474775.1 Luteimonas sp. | reverse complement strand
TCCAGGACCACGTCGCGACCGTCCAGCAGGCACAGGCGCTCCCCGTCCCGCGCATCGCGCACGCCGATCGGACCGCGCAGCAGATCGTGGTCGAAGGCGTGCATCGGCTGGCCGATCGCGATCATCACGTACTGGGTGATGTCGACCAGCAGCGAGACCGGCCGGATGCCGCTGCGGCGAAGGCGTTCGGCCATCCACACGGGCGTGGCGCGCATGGCATCCACGTCATGCACGATGCGTCCGACGTAGCGTGGCACATCCGAACCCGCCGCGAGCACGACCTCCAGTACGTCCCCATGCTCCGGCGGCACGTCGGTGCGTTCCGCTTGGCTGACCCGGGTACCACATGCCGCGGCGACATCCAGCGCGATGCCCTGCATGCTGAAACAGTCGGCGCGATTGGGGGTGATGCCCAGCTCGATCACCGTATCCGGCAGGCCCAACCATGCAGCCAGTGGCGTACCCACCGGCGCGTCGGCCGGCAGCTCCATCAGGCCGGACGCATCGCTGTCGAGTCCCAGCTCGCGGGCGGAGCACAGCATCCCGAGCGATTCGACGTTGCGCAGGGTCGCGACGGCGATCGCCGTGCCACCGGGGAGCACGGCGCCCACCATGGCCAGCGGCGCGACCAGGCCGGGTCGCGCGTTCGGTGCGCCGCACACGATCTGCACCTGCCCGGCGCCGGTATCGACCTGGCAGACCTGCAGGCGGTCCGCCTCCGGGTGCTTGGCGCACGCCACGATGCGCGCCACCAGGACGCCGTCGAGGCCCCCTCCCACCGGCTCGGCGCCCTCCACCTCCAGGCCGATCATGGTCAGCCGGTGCTGCAGCGCATCGCTGTCCAGGTCGATCGACACGAGTTCACGCAGCCAGTTCTCGGAGAATTTCATCGCGATGCTTCCAAGTCGCGCAGCGTCCGGCGCGTGTGTTCGGGGGGACGATCGATCAGGCGAACTGGCGCAGGAAGCGCACGTCGTTGTCGTAGAACGCGCGCAGGTCGGCGATGCCGTAACGCAGCATCGCCAGGCGCTCGACGCCCATGCCGAACGCGAATCCGGAATAGCGCTCGGGATCGATGCCGACGTTGCGCAGCACCGACGGATGCACCATGCCGCAGCCGAGCACCTCGAGCCACCGGGCCGGGCCTTCGGCGCCGTCCCACCGGATCACCACGTCCGCACCCGGCTCGACGAACGGGAAATAGGTGGGCTTGAACAGCATCTCGAAATCGCGCTCGAAGAACGCACGCAGGAACTCCGAAATGGTGCCCTTGAGGTCGGCGAAGTTGGCGTGCTCGTCGACCAGCAGGCCCTCGCACTGGTGGAACATCGGCGAGTGGGTCTGGTCGGAGTCGCTGCGATACACCTTGCCGAGGGCGATCATCCGCAGTGGCGGCGTGCCCCCGGCAGCGAGCAGGTCCTGCATGTAGCGGATCTGCACCCCGGACGTGTGCGTACGCAGCAGGCGGCGACCGCCATCGCCCGTTTCGCCCGCCTCGACGTAGAAGGTGTCGTGCATCGCGCGTGCCGGGTGGTGCGGCGGAAAGTTCAATGCCTCGAAATTGTGCCAGTCGTCCTCGATCTCGGGGCCATCGGCGAGGGCATATCCCATCCGCGCGAAGATGTCCGCCATGCGTTCCATGGTGCGGGTGACCGGATGGATGCCACCGCGGGTGGACAGCCGCCCCGGCAGCGTGACGTCGATGGTTTCCGCGGCGAGCCGCGCATCCAGTTCCGACGCCTCCAGCGCCGAGCGGCGGGCCGCCAGCGCAGCACCGATCGCCTCGCGGGCGCGGTTGATCGGCTCGCCCGCGGCCTTGCGCTCGCCACCGGGCAGCGCGCCCAGTGCCTTGAGCCGCGCGGTCACCGACCCGTTCTTGCCGAGCAGCGCGACGCGCAGCGCTTCGAGCGCGTCGGCGCTTTCCGCGCGCGCGATGTCGACGAGTGCCTGGTGCTCCAGTGTCTGGATGTCGCTCATGTCGTCCTGCATCCGGGGAACCGTTGGTCCTTAAACAACAATGGGGAAGGACTTGCGCCCTTCCCCATGCGTGTAGCGTCCCCGCGCGCGGCCTGGCCGCGGCACCGGGCAGCCGGATTACGCCGCGAGCGCGCCCTTGGCTTTCTCGGCAAGCGCCGCGAACCCCACCGCGTCATGCACGGCGATGTCCGCCAGCACCTTGCGGTCCAGGGTGATGCCGGCCTTGAGCAACCCGTTCATGAACCGGCTGTAGCTCAGGCCGTTGATGCGCGCCGCCGCATTGATGCGGGTGATCCACAGCGAGCGGAAATTGCGCTTCTTCTGCTTGCGGCCGATGTAGGCGTACTGCAGCGCCTTGGTCACCGCCTGCTTGGCGACGCGGAAGACCTTGCGGCGGGCGTGGTAGTAGCCCTTGGCCTGCTTCAGGATTTTCTTGTGCCGACGGCGTGCCGTCACACCACGTTTGACTCGTGCCATTGGTCAGTCCTCAGAGGTATGGAAGCATGCGATCGAGACGGCCGGCATCCGACGCGCCGACGTGGTTCGTCTGCCGCAGGTTGCGCTTCCGCTTGGTCGCCTTCTTGGTGAGGATGTGGCTACGGTTGGCGTGGCCGCACTTGTACTTGCCGGACGCCGTCTTGCGGAAGCGCTTGGCGGCGCCCCGGTGCGTCTTGATCTTGGGCATTGCGAGTCCTTGAGGGTGTACTTCGACTGGCCTGGGCGGTGGCCTGCGCCACGCTTTCCGTCCTGCCCGTGCCGGCTTGTCAGTCTCTGGCGGTGCCGGTACCCGACCCGCCAGGACGGGTCCTGGTGGTGCGCTGGAACATTGATTCCCGTTGAACCGGGCCGCGCATTATGCAGGGCGCGCTAACCTGTTGCAAATCAGTGGCTTCGCCGCAGGCCTGGATTGCGGCCACGGGCGCCGGAGATGGCGCGGTATCCCGTTGCGGAGGGGCCTCCGGTTGCGGAGCGATGCCGATGCGACCCTGGGCCGCGCCGCGGCCCAGGTGCCCACCCTGGGCCAACGTGTCCGTGTCGGCGGGCCATGAAAAAAGCCCGCGTCAGCGGGCCGTTTTCACCAACGTGCCGCGGCCCCGGTCAGGTCTTCTTCTTCGGCGCGATCATCATGACCATCTGCCGGCCTTCCAGGCGCGGACGCGATTCGATCACGATGTCCTCGCCGAGGTCGCCCTCGATCCGGGTGGCCATCTCGCGACCCAGCTCCTGGTGGCTCATCTCGCGGCCACGGAAGCGGATGTTGACCTTGATCTTGTCACCTTCTTCCAGGAACCGGCGCATGTTGCGCAGCTTGATCTGGTAGTCGCCCTCGTCGGTGACCGGGCGGAACTTCATTTCCTTGATCTCGACCTGCTTGGTCTTCTTCTTGGCCAGGTTGGCCTTTTTCTGCAGTTCGAACTTGAACTTGCCGAAATCCATGATCCGGCAGACCGGCGGATCGGCGTTGGGCTGGATCTCGACTAGGTCGAGCGCCTCTTCCTCGGCCATCGCCAACGCTTCCTCGCGCGACAGGACGCCGACCATCTCGCCGTCCGACCCGATCACGCGCACGCGCGGGACGCGGATCTCCTGGTTCCTTCGGTTCTGCTTTTCGGGTGTAGTGATGTTTGGATCTCCGGTGTGGCCTGAGCCGGACGCGTACGACGCCCGGGACTTCGACGCCGCCCCCGTCGGGACGGTGCCGCACTATGTTTCACGCTGCCGCGTGCTCTCCGCGTAGACGCGAGGCGAAGTCGGTGACCGTCATCGTCCCCAGATCCTCCCCGGCCAGCGTTCGAACCGCGACCGCCCCGTTCTCCTTCTCGCGATCCCCAACCACGAGCAGGTACGGCACCCGCTGCAACGTGTGCTCGCGGATCTTATAGCCGATTTTCTCGTTCCGCAAATCGGCCTCGACACGGAAGCCTTGATTTGCAAGGGAATTCCGCACCTCCCCGACATGGTCGGCCTGGGCATCGGTGATGTTCATCACGACCGCCTGGACCGGTGCCAGCCAGGCCGGGAAATGCCCGGCGTGGTGCTCGATCAGGATGCCGATGAAGCGTTCCATCGAGCCCACGATGGCCCTGTGCAGCATGACCGGAATCTGCTTCTGGCTGTGCTCGTCGACATATTCGGCGCCCAGGCGGCCGGGCATCATGAAATCGACCTGCATGGTGCCCAGCTGCCAGGTCCGGCCGATGGCATCCTTGAGGTGGTACTCGATCTTGGGGCCGTAGAACGCGCCCTCGCCGGGCAGCTCCTCCCAGGACTCGCCGGTGGCGCCCAGCGCATTGCGCAGCGCGGCTTCCGCCTTGTCCCAGGTGGCGTCTTCGCCCAGGCGTGAATCCGGCCGCAGCGCGATCTTGAGCTGGACCTCGGTGAACCCGAACGTGGCGTACACCGCCATCGCCTGGCGATGGAACGCCGCCACTTCCGATTCGACCTGAGCTTCCGTGCAGAACACATGGCCATCGTCCTGCGTGAATCCGCGCACGCGCAGGATGCCGTGCAAGGCCCCCGAGGGCTCGTTGCGGTGGCAGGCGCCGAATTCGCCGTAGCGGATCGGCAGGTCACGGTAGCTGTGCAGCCCCTGGTTGAATACCTGCACGTGCCCCGGGCAGTTCATCGGCTTCAACGCATAGGTGCGCTTCTCCGATTCGGTGAAGAACATGTTCTCCTTGTAGTTGTCCCAGTGCCCGGACTTCTGCCAGAGGCTGACGTCGAGGATCTGCGGGCAGCGCACTTCGCCGTATCCGCTGCTCCGATAGACGCCGCGCATGTACTGTTCAACCACCTGCCAAACCGCCCAGCCCTTCGGATGCCAGAACACCAGCCCGGGCGCCTCCTCCTGCAGGTGGAACAGGTTCTGTTGCCTGGCGATGCGGCGGTGGTCGCGCTTGTCGGCTTCCTCGATGCGCTGGAGATAGGCGGCTAGCTGCTTCTTGTCCGCCCAGGCCGTGCCATAGACGCGTTGCAGCTGCTCGTTCTTGGAATCACCGCGCCAGTACGCACCGGAAATGCGTGTCAGCTTGAACGCCTTCAGGAAACGCGTGTTCGGCACGTGCGGGCCACGGCACATGTCGACGTATTCCTGGTGGTAATAGAGGCCCATCTCACGCTCGTCGGGCATGTCCTCGACCAGGCGCAGCTTGTAGTCCTCTCCACGCGCCTTGAACGTCGCGATGACGTCCGCGCGCGGCGTCATCTTCTTCACCACGTCGTACTCGGTGTCGATGAGCTCGGCCATCCGCCGCTCGATCGCGGCCAGATCATCCGGAGTGAAGGGGCGCTCGCTGTGGATGTCGTAGTAGAAGCCCTCCTCGATCACTGGACCGATCACCATCTTCGCGTCCGGGTACAACTGCTTCACGGCATGCCCGACCAGGTGTGCCGCGGAGTGCCGGATGATCTCCAGGCCGTCGGCGTCCTTCGGGGTCACGATCTGCAGCGAGACGTCGTGGTCGATGAGGTCACCCGCATCCACCAGCCGACCGTCGATGCGGCCCGCGAGCGTTGCCTTGGCGAGCCCCGGCCCGATCGACTGCGCGACCTGCATGACGGTGACGGGGGAGTCGAATTCGCGGCGCGTGGCGTCTGGAAGCGTGATCGTGATCATCGGATTGGGTTCGGAAAGTGGAGAAACGCCCACGGCGGCGGCGATGCAGGCCGGCGGAGGAATGGGAGGCTCGATTCGAGAGCCGGGACGCGATCGCCGTGCTGCGCGGGCATTGCACCCGGGTATCGCTGCAGCCCGATGGCGCGATTCTAGCGGCAATCCGAGGGCGGCGTGGCGATGCCGGACGCCTGCGGGCGTCGCGCTTCATCGCCCTGGAGAGGAGCCCGTCGCGTACCTCCATCGCCGCGCCGTGCGCCGATACAGCGAAGCGTCGGAAGGCCTGTGGAATAGTGTCCGGCAGGCGCACGGCGCATCGGCACGGAGGATGGATGGCTACGACACACTGGTGGTGCGGCGCGGTGATCTACCAGATCTACCCACGCAGCTTCCGCGACACCGATGGAGACGGTGTCGGCGACCTTCCCGGCATCGTCGACAAACTCGAGCACCTCGCGCGGCTGGGTGTCGATGGGATCTGGATCTCGCCGTTCTTCAAGTCGCCGATGGCCGACTTCGGCTACGACATCGCCGACCATCGCGAAGTGGATCCGCTGTTCGGCACGATCGAGGACTTCGACCGCCTGCTCGGAAAGGCACATGCGCTGGGCATCCGAGTGATGATCGACCAGGTCTTCAGCCACACCTCGGCGGAGCACCCATGGTTCGAAGAGAGCCGGGCGAGCCGCGACAACCCGAAGGCGGACTGGTACGTCTGGGCGGATGCGAAGCCCGACGGCACCCCTCCCAACAACTGGTTGTCCATCTTCGGCGGTGTTGCCTGGACGTGGGAACCGCGCCGCGGAC
>DATINB010000537.1:0-1813 GCA_035474775.1 Luteimonas sp. | reverse complement strand
TCTTGCCGATGGCGGTGCCCACGAACAGCACCGAGCCCACCGGCGGCGTCACCAGGCCGATGCCACCGGCGAGCACCAGCACCACGCCGAAATGGATCGGGTCGATGCCGTACGCCTTGGCCACCGGCAGGAAGATCGGCGTGCAGATCAGGATCATCGGCGCCAGGTCCATGAAGGTGCCCAGCATCAGCAGCATTGCCACGATCACCAGCAGCACCGTGTACTTGCTGTCGGCCAGCGCGCGCAGGGTGTCGACCGCGGCCGCCGGGACCTCGAGGTAGGCCAGCAACCAGCCGAACACCGCCGCGGTCGCGATGACGAACAGGATCACGCCGGTGGTGCGGGCGGCGTGCGCCACCGTGCCGATGAAGGTGCGCAGGTCGATCTGCCGGTACAGCAACGTGGTGACCAGCAGCGCGTACACCACGGCGATGGCCGCGCTCTCCACCGCGGTGAACACGCCGGCGCGGATGCCGACGAAGATCAGCGCCACCAGCAGCAGGCCGGGCAGTGCCGCCAACAGGCGCACCAGCAACGCACGCACGCCCGGGAACGGCTCCACGCCGTAGCCGCGCCGACGCGCCACCATGTAGCCCGTGAACATCAACGCCAGCGTCATCAGCAGCGCCGGCACGATTCCCGCCGCGAACAGGTCGGCGATCGACAGCCCGCCACCGGCGGCCGCCGAGAACAGGATCAGGTTGTGCGATGGAGGCACCAGCAGGGCGACCAGCGCCGCGGTGATGCTGACGTTGACCGCGTAGTCGCGGTCGTAGCCGCGCTTGATCATCTGCGGGATCATCGTTCCGCCCACCGCCGACACGTCGGCGATCGCCGAGCCCGATACGCCGCCGAAGAACAGCGACGACAGGATGCTCACCTGGCCCAGGCCGCCGCGGATGCGGCCGACCATGGCGGCGGCCAGGGCGATCAGGCGCTCGGAGATGCCGCCGCGCAGCATGATCTCGCCGGCGAAGATGAACAGCGGAATCGCGATCAGCGAGGCGCTGCCGGTCCCGGCGGCCACCTGCTGCACCATCACCACCGGGGGCAAGCCGAGGTACGCGAGGGTGGCGAGCGATGCACCGGCCAGCGCGAAGGCGACCGGAATGCCGATCGCGAGCGCGAGCACGAACAGCCCGAACAGCATCGCCATCGCCATCAGTGTGTCCCCGCGCGGTGCGCGCTGGCCACCTGGAGCAGCTGCTCGGTCGCGAACAGCACCATCAGGGCGCCACCGATGCTCAGCGGCAGGTAGCCGATGCTCTGCGGCAACGGCGCACCGGCGCTGGCGATACCAACGCCGTCGACGAGCAGCACGGCGCCCCATCCGGCCAGGACCGCGCCGATGATGGCGATGACGAGGCAGTTCACCGCCTCCAGCGACCGGCGCAGGCCGGGGCGCAGCGCCTGCGCCAGCAGGTAGAACCCGAAGTGCCGGCGGGTGTGCACGCCGGCCGCCGCGCCCAGGCTCATCGCCGTCGCCAGCAACAGCAGCGTCACGGGTTCGGTCCAGCTCGGCGAATCGTTGAGCACGTAGCGCGCGACCACCTGCCAGCCCTGCACCGCCACCAGGCCCAGCAGCGCTCCGCCCGCGATCACCGTGGCGAGGTTGGCGAGCGCGCTGCAGCCACGCGCCAACGGCGCGTCCGGTGGTGCCGGCGTGGGGTCGGTCGCGGGGACGGCATCGGTGTCGCGCTCGGGTTCGGTCGGGTCGGTCACGGGCATGCTCATGCGAGGTCGCGGATGCGACGGTGGAGCGGTGCGATTGCGTGGCGGCGTGCGTAGTCCTGCATGAGCGGCGCCGCCGCGG
>DATINB010000536.1:0-2060 GCA_035474775.1 Luteimonas sp. | reverse complement strand
AAAATGCAGATGCGCGATGCGTCGGCGTGCCCTTCGCGTATCGCCCAACGGGTCGCATCGGTGAGGTCGTCCTGCATGGTGCCGCCCCACTGGCGCGCGCCCGCCTGCGTGAACGCGCGTCCGTAATTCGAGGAGCCACGGAAGTTGACCTGCAGTACGGCGTAACCCGCGGCCGCGAGGATCTGACCCTGGGTGTCGAAGCCCCAGGCATCGTGGACGTAGAACGGCCCGCCATGCGGCATCACCACCAGCGGAAGACCCTTGCCGTTCGATCCCGCCGGGATGGTGAGAAAACCGTGCAATGCCATGCCGTCGCGTGCCGCCAGGCTCACAGGACGCATTTCCGCCATCTTGTCCGGATCGAACCAGGTCCGGCTGCTGATCACGTGCTGGGCCTTCTTGGCCACGGTGTCGAAGATGTAGAAGTCGCCCGCGTTGCGGTCACTGTAGACGTGGACGAGGGCCTGCCCGCCGTCGCTGGTGCTGGACGTGACGTCGACCGCGTTTCCTGCGAACGCAGCCTCCAGGCTGCGATGGAGGCGCGCCTCCGGCGACTTGGGATCGAAAAACTCGCTCCGTGGCTTGCCGTCCTGGAAGACGACGCCGACCGGCACGCCGGTCCCGGCGCGATAGATCACCTGCCCCGGATCGGTGCCGTCATCGCGAAGCACCTGTCTGCGCGTGTCGCTTGCCACGTCGAACGCGACGATGGCGTCCGGCCCGGTGGTCTGCTCGACCTGTAGGTAAGCGGTGGCGTTGTCCTCCGAGAAGCCGAGCGGGACCTCGACACGGTCAGTGACCGATTCGTCGTTGATGAGCCGCCATTCGCTGGCCTCGCCAGCCCGGTAGTAGAGCTTGTTGACGTTGTCCAGGCCGATGCCACGTGCAAAACGCACGGTGCCCCTGGCGTCTGTCGAGAAGCGCGCATTCCGCACCGGTGCGCGGCTGATCGTGCGCCGCTTGCCGCTGTCCACGTCCATCAGCTCGGCGCGGGTGAACGGATCCTGCGAGAACGGGCTCACCGCAATCACCACGTTGCGGTCGTCACCCGGCAGGTCGTCGACGAGGAACGCGGCCACGGTTTCCGCCTGCTTGCGCTGGATCCTCGAGCCCGTCGACATCTCGCCGACCCGCTGGCCGACCAGGATCTCCGCACTGCCGCTGGTGCTGAGGCCGTAGATCTCCCCGGTGAGCTGCGGCAGGTCGAGCTGGCCGAACTTCTCCGCGGTGCTGATCAGGACGCGCGTGGGATTCACCCACTCGAACGCCGCGATATGCGTGTTCACGCCAGTGTTGAACGTCGCCACGACCTTGTTGTCGGCCCGCTGCAGGATCGCCAGTACGGTCCGGTCGGCGAGCGGCGCGGTGGCGGCGAAGAACTGGCCATCGGGCGAGATCTTGATCGACTCGAAGGTGTCCCTCTTCACGAATGCGTCGACGTCGACGCCCGCCTCCGCGGCCCGCGCCGCCGGCGCGACAAGAGAGAGCAGCGCGCCGAGCATGGCGGCGCGCAGGATGTGGTTCGGCATCTGGATCCCCGTGGAAATGCGTGTACGCCGGCCGCGGCCCCCGCCGCGGGTGACGTTGCCCGCGAAGCGTGGCGGGCGGCGCATCATCGCATCGTCAGCGCAGTTCCTCCAGAACGGCGTCCAGGGCCGCGGCCCAGTGCGGCAGGCTGACCTTGAAGGTGGACAGCAGTGCGCCGGTATCGAGGCACGAATACGCCGGGCGCTGCGCCGGGGTCGGATAGTCGCTGCCGGGAATCGCCACCACCCGGGGCATCCTGGCGATCAGGCCGCGCGCGTGTGCGCGCGCGAGGATCGCCTCGGCGAACCCATGCCAGGACGTCGCGCCGGTCGCGGTCAGGTGCCAGAGCCCGCTGGGTCCGGCCGGTGCCCGCGCGGCCACGGCGGTGACCTCGGCGATCAGCGCCGCAGGCGTGGGTGTGCCCACCTGGTCGCCGACGACACGCAATTCGTCGCGCTCCGACGCCAGCCTGAGCATGGTGCGCATGAAGTTGCGGCCATGTGGCGCGTACACCCAGGCGGTCCGGAAGATCA
>DATINB010000535.1:0-2736 GCA_035474775.1 Luteimonas sp. | reverse complement strand
GTGCTGCCCGCGCGAGGTCGCGACCGACTGCCACAACGCACCGCCGGCGAGCGCGTCCGCTGCGAGCGCAGCGGAGGGCTCCTCCGCGAACGCCAGCAACTGCTCCAGCTCCGCGCGCAGCGACGCGGCGCCGTGTCCGTGTGCCGCGTCGCCGTCGCCGTCGCCGAGCGCCGCGAGGAAGGCGGCGCGCGCGGCCGGGTCCAGGTCGAGCGCCTGGTCGAACAGCGCATCGAGCCGTGCCCGCCGGTCGCCGGGCACGGTGCTCATGCCAGCGCTTTCAGCAGCCAGGCGCGCGCCCGCATCCAGTCGCGCTGCACCGTGCGCAACGAGCTGTCCAGCGCCTGCGCCGTTTCCTCCTCGGTCAGGCCGGCGAAGTAGCGGCATTCCACCACCCGCGCCAGGCGTTCGTTGAACGACGCCAGGTCCTTGAGCGCCGCATCCACGGCCAGCACCTGGTCGGACTCGACGTCGATGGCGACCAGGTCGTCCTCGAGGGTGACGTCGATGGCGCCGCCGCCGCGCTTGGCGGCCTGGCGGCGGCGCGCGGCGTCGACCAGGATGCGCCGCATCGCGCGCGCGCAGATGGCGTAGAAATGGCCGCGGTCCTGCCAGTCCACGCCGTGCTCGTCGACCAGTTGCAGGTAGGCCTCCTGCACGAGGCCGGTGGTGCCGAGCGTGCGGTCGCGCTGCCCGGCACGCGCCAGCTGGCCGCGCGCGATGATGCGCAGCCGCTGGTAGACGAGGGGCACCAGTTCATCGAACGCCGCGCGGTCGCCCTGGTGGTGGCGCTGCAGCATGCGGGTGATGTCGCTGTCCACGGCCCACCTCCGTGCGGGTGCCGGCCGAGCTTAGCAGCGCGCCCGCGCGATGGCGGCGCGCGCATCCGCCGCCGGCGGCCTGCCGAACAGCCGGCCGTACTCGCGCGTGAACTGCGGCACGCTTTCGTAGCCCACGCTGTACGCGGCGCTGCTGGCGCTCGCGCCCTGCGATTGCATCAGCCGCCGCGCCTCGATGAGGCGCAGGTGTTTCTGGAACTGCAGCGGCGACAGCGAGGTCACCGCCTTGAAGTGCTGGTGGAACGCGGACGCGCTCAGCCCGGCGATGGCGGCGAGGCGCTCGACCGCGATCGGCCTGGCGTAGTCGCGGCGCAGCACCGCCACCGCGCGGGCGACGCGTTGCACGTGGCCGCCAGGCCAGCCGAGCTTGCGGATGGCATCGCCGTGGCGGCCGGCGAGCAGCCAGTAATGCATCTCGCGCACCCGTTGCGCGTGCAGCAGCGGCAGCGCGGCCGGGCGCTCGAGCAGCGCCAGCAGGCGCAGGGCGGCGTCCGCGGTCTCGGCTTCGGTGCGGTCCACGCGCAGCGGCGCGTCGTCGCCGCGCGCCGGCGTGCCCATCTGCGCCATCAGGTCGGTGATGACGCCCGCATCCAGCTCGAGCGCCAGTGCGTAGTACGGCGCAGCCGCACTGGCATGGGTGATCTGGCTAACCGTGGGCAGGTGGGCGCTGACCAGCAACGAATCGCCGGCGGCGAATTCGACCGTGCGGGTGCCGGCGGCGACCCGCTTCGCGCCCTGCAGGACCAGGCACACCAGCGGCTGCTGCACGCCGTGCATCAGCGCGCTGGGCGCAGTGGCGCGCACGGTGACCAGGCCGGGGATCGGCGTCGCCGCCACGCCATGGGCATCGGCGTGGGCATCGGCGAACCCGCGGACCGCATCGAGCAAGTGGTTCATGGCGCAAGACTAGCGGTCCCGGAGCCGTCGCCGCGCGCGGTCGGAGGATCGGGCAAGGGTGTGCGAGCTTCCGGCAACCGGGCGGCGCGGCCCGCGCGCACGCTGTGCCCCTCTTCCCCGACCCTCCAGAGGCGTGCCACATGCCCACCATCACCCTGATCACCGGCGGCAACCGCGGCCTTGGCCGCAACACCGCACTCGCCATCGCCCGCAACGGCGGCGATGTCGTGCTCACCTACCGCGGCAACGCCGACGAGGCGCAGGCCGTCGTCGCCGAGATCGCGGCGCTCGGCCGCATCGCGGTCGCCCTGCAGCTCGATACCGGCGAGGTCGCGCGCTTCGAGGGCTTCACCGGACAGCTGCGCGCGGCGCTGCGCGACACCTGGCAGTGCGAACGCTTCGACCACCTGGTCAACAACGCCGGGCACGGCGACACGGCCTCCATCGCCGAGACCACCGAAGCGCAGTTCGACCGCCTGGTCGACGTGCACCTCAAGGGCGTGTTCTTCCTGACCCAGTCGCTGTTGCCGTTGCTCGCCGACGGCGGGCGGATCGTCAACATCTCCAGTGGCCTCACCCGCTTCGCCTATCCCGGCTTCGCCGCCTACGCCGCGGTCAAGGGCGCGGTGGAGGTGCTGACGCGCTACATGGCCAGGGAGCTCGGCGCGCGCGGCATCGCGGTGAACACCGTGGCGCCGGGCGCCATCGAAACCGACTTCGGCGGTGGCGCGGTCCGCGACGACGCGGCGGTCAACCGCCACCTCGCCGACATCACCGCGCTCGGCCGCGTGGGCGTGGCCGACGACATCGGCCCGATGATCGCCAGCCTGCTGGGCGACGCCAACCGCTGGATCACCGCGCAGCGCATCGAGGTATCCGGCGGGCAGGCGATCTGAGCACGGCGGGGCGGCCATGCAGACGGGCGAGCGGCGCCTGCGTGACGCCGGAGGCCGGGCATTCGGTGTCATCGTACGGCCAGACGCCTGATCCGGAGCCTTCATGA
>DATINB010000534.1:0-2651 GCA_035474775.1 Luteimonas sp. | reverse complement strand
GAGTACGACACCATCGCGGCCATCAGGTCAGTGGCACGCATCCCGGTAATCGCCAACGGCGACGTCGACTCGCCGGCCAAGGCGGCCGAGGTGCTGCGCCTGACCGGCGCCGATGCGGTGATGGTGGGGCGCGCGGCACAGGGCCGGCCGTGGATTTTCCGCGAGATCGCGCACTACCTCGCCACCGGGGACCTGCTGGCGCCGCCGACGGCGGCCGAGATCCGCGACATCCTGCTTGGCCACCTCGAGGCGCTGCATGCCTTCTACGGTGAGCAGGCCGGCGTGCGCATCGCACGCAAGCACCTGGGCTGGTATGCACGCGACCCGGCCGGTGGCGATGCGGCATTCCGCGCCGTCGTCAACCGCGCGGAAACCGCCGACACGCAGCTCGCGCTGACGCGCGACTACTTCGACGCGCGCGCGGCGGGCGTCGCCTGGGACACCCTGGCCGCCTGAGCAGGCGCGGGCCTGGCTGCGGATACGGATACGGAAACCGGTGCCGCTTGCGGTGCCGGTGCCGGTTCCGGTGCCGGTGCCGGTGCGGCCGTGGATGCCGGTGCCGGTGCCGGTGCCGGTGCCGGTGCCGGTGCGGGATCGTTCCAGATGCGCTGCCAGGTGCCCTGCCACATCGCCGCCACTTCGCGCGGACCCGCGGATTGCCGAGGCGGCCGCAACGCGTTCCAGCCGGTGGCTGACCGTTCCGTCGTGGTCCTGGCCACCGCGAACTCGAAGAAGTAATCCGGCTCGCTGCCCATGCGCAGGTCCGCCAGCAACAGCTCGCCGTCGACCACCCGTGCGCGCATGAAGCCGTGGTTGAACCAGTCCAGCCGCCGCACGGCCGGCACCGCACGCGCCTGCGCGAGCGCCTGGACGCTGGACGCATGACCCTCGAAGTCCATCGGGCCCGCGTCCGCGGCCAGCGAGCGGAAGCCCTCCACGTAACCGGATGGGGTCATCGCGACCACCCGCCACAGCAAAGTGTTGAGCGGCATCGGCACCGAGAAGCGCGGCGCGTCGGCCAGGCCGGCTGCGGCCAACGCACGCCCCGCTTCGCGCTCGACCAACCCCTTGGCCACCAGCGACCAGCCGAGGTAGCCGGTGCTGAGGACCAGCCCGGCCACCAACGCGTGTTGCGCCGATGCGCGCGCACGCAACCACCAGGCGGCGATGCAGGCCACCAGCAGCCAGATCGTGTACAGCGGGTCGACGATGAACACGCTCGACCACATCACCGGGCGCGACGGCAGCGGCCACAGCAGCTGCGTGCCGTAGACCGTGAATGCATCCAGCAGCGGATGCGTCAGCAGGGCGAGCTGGATGGCCCAGAACCAGCGTCGCGGCGACTCGGCGACCCGACCCCCGGTGCGCTGGAACAGCCACCACACCAGCAGCCCCACCCATGGCAGCACCAGCAGCGAATGACTGGCACTGCGATGCCAGGTCATGAGTGCCACCGGGTCGTCGGTCAGCAGCGCGATCGGCAGCGAGTCGAGGTCCGGCAGGGTGCCCAGCGCGGCGCCCGCGAGCAGCGCCGCGCGACGATGGCCCGCGGGGGCGATGGCGGCGGCCAGCGCCCCGCCGAGCACGATCTGGCTGAGGGAATCCATGCGTGGATGCTAGCAGCGCACATGGCCATCCCGCGCTCCCGTCCACCGGTGCGAAGCGGCGTTGTCACGCCCCCGGGCGCACCATGCAGGCCAGGCGCCGCCCATGTATCATGCGCGGCCATCTTTTCATCCGAATACAGGGATATAGCGATGTCGAGCACGCTCTTCACTTCCGAGTCGGTCTCCGAGGGCCATCCGGACAAGGTCGCCGACCAGATCTCCGATGCGGTGCTCGACGCGATCCTGGCGCAGGACAAGCGCGCCCGCGTGGCCTGCGAGACGATGGTCAAGACCGGCGTCGCGATCGTCGCCGGCGAGATCACCACCAGCGCCTGGATCGACCTCGAGGCGCTGACCCGCAAGGTCATCGTCGACATCGGCTACGACTCCTCGGAGGTCGGCTTCGACGGCGCCACCTGCGGCGTGCTCAACCTGATCGGCAAGCAGTCGCCGGACATCAACCAGGGCGTCGACCGGCGCAAGCCGGAGGAACAGGGCGCCGGCGACCAGGGCCTGATGTTCGGCTACGCCACCAACGAGACCGAAAGCCACATGCCGGCCGCGATCCACCTGTCGCATCGCCTCGTCGAGCAGCAGACCAAGATCCGCAAGAAGAAGAACTCGCCGCTGCCGTGGCTGCGCCCGGACGCGAAGAGCCAGGTCACGCTGCGCTACGAGAACGGCGAAGCCGTCGCCATCGACGCCGTCGTGCTTTCGACCCAGCACGATCCGGACGTGAAGCAGAAGGACCTCATCGAAGGCGTCCGCGAGCTGATCCTGAAGCCGGTGCTGCCGGCGAAGCTCCTGCACAAGGGCACCCAGTTCCATATCAACCCGACCGGCAAGTTCGTCATCGGTGGCCCGGTGGGCGACTGCGGCCTGACCGGCCGCAAGATCATCGTCGACACCTACGGCGGCTGGGCCCGTCACGGTGGTGGCGCGTTCTCGGGTAAGGATCCGTCGAAGGTCGACCGTTCGGCCGCCTACGCCGCGCGCTACGTCGCGAAGAACATCGTCGCGGCCGGCCTCGCCGACCGTTGCGAA
>DATINB010000533.1:0-2230 GCA_035474775.1 Luteimonas sp. | reverse complement strand
GACCAGCGGCTGGTCGTCGAGCTCGGCGTTGACGATGACGATGCCGTTCTCGGTCGACTCCATCGCGCGCCGCAGCAGGCGCAGGTCCGCCTCGTCGCGACGCTGCCGGGTGACGTCGAGCATGCCACCGACTGCACGGATGGCGCGTCCGGAGGACTCGCGGAGGATCATGCCGCGGTCCTCGACGTCGGCGTAGCTGCCGTCGGCGCGCCGCAGCCGGTAGCTGGCCTGCCAGTCGGCGGCACCGGAAGCCACCGCCGCGTACAGGCTGTCGCGCGCCAGCGCCCGGTCTTCCGGGTGCACCAGCCCGGCCCATTGCTCGATCGTGGCCGCCTCGGCCTGCCAGTCCCAGCCGTAGTGGGCGCGGAATCCCTCGTTCCACCACAGCGATCCGCGTTCGATGTCCCAGTCCCAGACCGCGTCGCTGGTGGCGCGGGTCACCATCTGGAACCGCGCCTCGGTGCGCTCGCGCTCGGCCTCGGCCTGCACGCGGTCGGTGACGTCCAGCGCCAGCGCCAACCGCGCGGGGCGGTCGAGGAACACCACGTCGCTCGCGAACACCGTCACGTGCATCAGGCTTCCATCGCGGCGCTGGTGCTTCCAGATGTGCTCCGGCTTCGGGCCCACCCCGTGGGCGATCGCGGCGCGCACGTCGTCCTCGGAGCCTTCGGCCAGCAGCGCAGGCGAGCGCAGCGCGAGGAATTCCTCGCGGCTGTAGCCGTATTGCTCGATGGCGGCCTGGTTCACCTCGAGGATGTCCAGCGTGTCCCGGTCGTACACGCAGGCCGGCAGCGGGAAGCGCTCGTACAGGAAGCGGTATTGCGCCTCGGCATCGCGCACGCGCACGCGCAGGTCGTCGATCGCGTGTTCCGAGCGTTCGATGCTGCGCAGCATGTCGACTTCGCGGCGCGCGCCGCGCCCGAGCATGCGCAGGCCGAACAGCCAGACGCCGAGCAGCATCGTGCAGCCGACGGCGAGCACCGCGACGAACATGTGCCAGCCGGACAGCATGTGGCTGTGCTCGCCACCCACGACGACGCGCAGCGGATAACCCGCCACCGCGTGGCGGCTGACCATGTGGCTGTCGACGTCGAGGAGCCGCCCCGCTTCCGTCGCGCGCGTGCTCCGGGGATCCCGCCGGGCCACGCCCACGGCGTCGACCGCGTGCGGCCCGTCACCGATCCCGGTGATCGCGGTGCCGTCGGCATGGAACACGATGGCACCGCCGTGCGCGCCCAGCTCCCGCCCGCTCACCGCGGCCTGCAGCGCATCCGCGCGCAGGTGCCCGGACAGCCAGCGCTGCCGGCCATCCGGGCCCGCGGGCAGCTGCATCAGCAGCGGCAGGGCCAGCGTGCCGTCCGCCACGCGTTGCGGCATGCCCACGACGAGCGTGCCGGCGCGGCCGGCGATCTCGCCGGGCGGCGCGGACTCGCGCAACGACAGGTCGAGCAGCATCCAGTGCCGGCGGAGGACACCGGCCATGGCCTGGGTGCGCAGCGGGGCGGCCGCGCTCGGCGCCTCGTGTTCGATGGCGGCGAAGTCCGTGCCGACGCCCTGGAATGCACGCTGCAGGTTGCCGAGCATCAACGCGATCTCGCGGGCGGACCCTTCCGCGACCGAACCGAGGTGCTGTTGCGCGGCTTCGCGTCGCAGGCGCAGGTCGTTCCATGCGACCACGGCACCGGCGGCGACCAGGCTTCCGACCAGCAGCGCCCCGGCCACCACGGCGCGCATGCGCCGCCTGCGCGCCGCGGCTGTCGTCGCAATCCCTGCGTCCCCGCCCTCTGCCAGCACCGTCATCCCCCAGGCAGCGCACCGCACGACGCCTGCGCTCCGCCACGGCGCAGGTGCGACCCGCGGTCGCCTACCAGCCCCGCGATGAGCCGGTGCCCGCTGCGCGTGGGGCGGGCACGGTCAATGTACGCCTGCCTCGCGACGGATGCTGGTGTTGGACATCAGCTTGTCGGTGTAGGCGATGCCGATCGCGGACAGGATGAACGCGCCGTGGATGATGGTCTGCCACATCACGCCGAGCGAGGTCGCCTGCGTACAGCGCGCGGCGCTGACCCGCAGCCCGGCGGCGGTGGCCTCCGCGGCGGCGCGCAGCGCGGCGATGTTCTCCACCGAGCCGCAGTACGGCATGCCCAGCTCGCCGGCCGCGATGAAGGTCTTCAGCAGGTGGATCGACGAGATGCCGATGATGGCCATGGCCAGCTTGACCTTGAGCACG
>DATINB010000532.1:0-6220 GCA_035474775.1 Luteimonas sp. | reverse complement strand
GAAGACGCAGTTGGTGAGCGCGAGGCCGGTCGTGAACGCGCGGTCGTTGCGCAGCTGCGTGCCGGCATTGGCGTTCGAAGCGCGCAGGCGGGCGATGAAATTGCCGTTCTGGCGGCGCAGTTCGCTGGACAGGCCGTCCGGGGCCACTTCCGTGAACGTGCCGCCGCCCGCTTGCGCCACCGCTTCGAGTTCGGCGCGGTCGGGCGCCGCGAGATCGAAACCGATCACGTTGACGACCGCCTGCGTGCCCCCGGCATTGAGCTCGCGGGCGGCGGCGATCGGGTCGCCAGCGCAGGTGTCCTTGCCGTCGGAGACCACGTACACCGCCCGCGGAGTGGCCCCGTCACCACCGTCGAGCATGCGCCCGGCCGCCGAGATGGCGGCGGCGAGCGGGGTCCAGCCGCGTGCATCGAATCCCTGCAGTGCAGCGTCAACGCGCTCGCGGTTGAAGGCGCCGACCGCGTAGACCGGTTCCGCGGCGGCACAGCTCGCCCTCCGGTCGGAATCGCGGTTGCTGCCGCGGTGGCCGAACGCCAGCAGGCCGACCGCGGCGTCGGCCGGCAACGAGGACAGGAACTCGGACGCGGCACGCTTGGCCGCGGCGATCTTGGTGTCGCCGCCGATGCGCGCGGCCATCGATCCGGACGCGTCGATGGCCATCACCACGCGCGCCGGAACCCATTGCTTGGACGGGTCCCCGCCGACCAGGTCGGCGCCTGCCGCGTCGGTGTCCGCCGTCGGACCGTCCACGAAGCAGGCTTCGACGTCCCGGCCATGGCGGGCGAGATAGCGGTCGAGCTCCGCCGCGGCGTCGAAGCGGCCCCCCGTGTGCGCCGCGACTTCCGTCTGCACGTCGCCCGTGCGCGTCGCCCGCGGTGCCTGCCCGTCGTCCCCGGCGCAGCCCGCCATCCAGCACCCGACCAGCATGGCCGGCAGCGCGCAGCCGATCGCCGGTGCGGACCTGCCCGGGCTCACGTCAGCGACCGGCCGCTGGCGCGGTGAGCGCGTCCACGCCGGCCAGCATCGCCTTGACGTGCCCGCTGGGGTTCATGTCCGAATGCACGGCCGCGATCCGCCCGTCCCGCGCGACCAGGAACGACGTGCGGCTGGCCACATCGGGCTTGCCTTCGATCACCGCGCCGTAGGCCGTGGCGATCCGTGCACCCTCGTCACCCGCGACCGGGAACTTGCCGGCGCAGGTCTTGGTGTCGCTTGAAAACCCACGCAACTGGCCGGTGTTGCCGGCGGTCACGCCGATCACCGAGGCGCCGCGTGCCCTGAACCGACCGATGGCCTGCGAGAACAATGCCGCTTCGATATTGCAGCCGGGCGTGTTGGCGGCGGGGAAGAAGTACACCACCACCGGCCCGTCGCGCAGCGCCCGGGCCAGTTCGAACGGGAACGGCTGGCCGGCCAGCCAGCCTTGCGCCTTGATGGCCGGCGCGCGTTGCCCCTTGGCCAATGCGGCGGATGCGTCCATCGAGCACGCCACGAGGAGGCAGGCGAGCAGCGACAGCGAATGGCGGAGGGTGGTCAGCATGCGATGCTCCTGGACCGGCACGACGAGGCGCCTGTCCGGCGATGGTCGCCGAAGGGCGCACGGACGCCATCCCCGGGTGGCGGCGCTTGCTACGCTGCGCCCCCGCTGCGACGCAGCCCGGCAGGAGCGTCGGCAGTGCCATGAGGATCGGGATCGATTTCGGCACCAGCTATTCAGCAGCGGGTGCGCAGCTCGATGGCGTGCTGCAGCTGGTGCGCTTCGGCGCCGCGGAGCAGTTCCGCACCACGGTGTTCTTTCCGCAGCGCCTGCCCGACGCGGCCGACTTCGTCATGACACCGGCGCTGCACCGCGAAGTGGCGGGCCTGGTGCAGGTCGCCCGGCGCGAGCAGGCGGCGCACGCGGCGCGGGTGCGCAACGCCCGCGAGGCTGCGTTGCGCCTGCCGGAGTCGCGCCGGGCTGCCGCGCTGGCCCTGGTGCCGCGTGAACTGGAGCGGGCCGAGCCGGAGCTGCGCCGCGACGCCGAGGCGGCGGTGCGGCGGCGCTGGCTGGAGGAGCAGGCGCGGCAGGTGGGAAGCGGCCAGCTGGACATGGCCAATGCGCTGTACGGCGAGGACGCGGTGGACGCCTACATCGCCAGTGGCAGCGGCCAGTTGGTGGTCTCTCCGAAATCGATGCTGGGCTACCGCCTGCACGGCTCGGCGCGGCAGTCGCTGCTGGCCATCACCAGCCACATCCTGCGCCACATCCGCGAGACCGCCGGTGCGCAATTCGGCGCCACGGTGGATGCCGCGGTGCTCGGGCGGCCGGTCGAATTCCGCAGCTCCATGGGCGACGCCGGTGGCGTGCAGGCGCTCGCGATCCTGCGCGAGGCGGCCGCGATGGCCGGGTTCGTGCATGTCGAATTCCTGGAAGAGCCGTCCGCCGCCGCGCTCGGACACCACCGGCGCACCGGGGCTGCGCGGCGCACGCTGGTGGTGGATGTCGGCGGCGGCACCACCGACGTCGCGCTCGCCGATGTCGGTGGCGATCGGCCGGTGCCGGGCATCCTGCGTGCCTGGGGCCTCGCGCAGGGCGGCACCGACGTCGACATCGAGCTCAGCATGCGCGCGTTCATGCCCCTGTGCGGCAAGGACCGCACGCCGACGCCGGTCCATCATTACTACCAGGCAGCGGCGGTCCACGACCTGGAGCGGCAACGCGCATTCCGGCAGGCCAGGTTCGATCAGGTCGCGGCGCCGTATGCCGCGCGCCTGGCACGCCTGCAGCACGGCGGCACCACCATCCGCCTGAACCGCGGCGTGGAGCAGGCCAAGATCGCACTGAGCGCGTCGTCCGCCGCGCGGGTGGACCTCGACTACCTCGAGGAGGATCTGGTCGCCGACGTGGCACGCGAGCGCCTCGACGAGGCCGCGGAGCGGTTCATCGCATCGTTGCACGGCCTGCTGGCGACGGTCGACGGCCAGCTCGAGCGTCCGCCTGAGGTGGTCTTCGCCACCGGCGGCATGTCCAGGGCGCCCTATGTCCGCATGGCCATCGCACGCGTGTTCCCGGACGCGGCATTCATCGCCGGCGATGCGTCCCTGGGGGTCGTGACCGGGCTGGCGGCAGCGGCCAGCCACCCGGTGGACACGCCGGTGCCCGGCGCGGCATGACCTTTCGCAGTTGCCGGCGTGGGACGCAATGGCGATGGTCGGGTACCCGACACGCGTCACGAGGAGCCCGTCTTGACCAGGAACTGCCTGTCCGTCGCCACCGCATTGCTGTTGGCCGCAACGACACCCGCCCTCGCGCGCGACGGCGCGGCATGCCTCGACCAGGCGTGCCAGGCCAGCTTGCTGCCCGCATCCGCGGCTGAGTCCGGCACCGCGCCCGCGACACAACCGGTCGCGGCCACGCGCATGGGCACGTGGGGCATCGACATCGCGGGAATGGACGCCGGCGTGGATCCCGGGACGGACTTCTTCGCATACGCGAACGGGAACTGGGCGAAGCGCACCACCATCCCGGCCGACCGGTCCAGCTACGGCAGCTTCGCTGCGCTGCGCGATCTCTCCGAAGCGCGCGTGCGGACGCTGGTCGAAGGCTACCCGGCGGACGACCCGGCCACCGGCGGCGATGCCGCGAAGGTCGCCGCCCTGTACCGGGGCTTCATGGATACCGCGGCGATCGAGGCCCGTGGGCTGTCGCCGGTGGCGCCGCGGCTGGCGGCGATCCGCGGCGCCGCGGACCGGGACGCGCTGGCTGCGCACATGGGCCGCGGGCAGGGCGGCTTCGGTCGCAGCCTGTTCAGCGCGTCGGTATCGGACGACCAGCGCGATCCCGACCGCTATGCGCTGTACCTCGGGCAGTCCGGGCTCGGCCTGGGCGACCGCGAGATGTACCTGGATGCGAAGTTCGCAGCGCAGCGGGACCGTTACCGGGCCTACATCGAGCAGATGCTGGTGCTGGGCGGGTGGGAGCAGGCCGCGACGCGTGCGCGCGACGTCCTCGCCCTGGAAACGGCCATTGCGCGCGCGCACTGGACGCGGGCGGAAAGCCGCGACCGCGACCGGACCTACAACCCGACGCAGGTGGCGGCGCTTGCAACCGTCGCGCCGGGGTTCCCGTGGGCCACGTTCCTGGGCGCTGCCGGGATCGAGCAGGCTCCGCGCGCGGTACTGCGCCAGGCGAGCGCGTTTCCGGTCCTGGCCGCACTCTATGCCGCGACCGACCTCGACACGCTGAAAGCCTGGCAGGCCTTCCACGTGCTCGATACCGCCGCGCCGCTCCTGTCGCAGCCCTTCGTCGACGCCGAATTCGACTTCCGCTCGCGATTCCTGTCGGGGCAGCCCGAGCCCCGCGAGCGCTGGAAGCGCGGCGTGGCCTTCGCCGAGGAGGCGATGGGCGATGCCATCGGACGCGACTATGCGGCGCTGTACTTCCCTGCCGATGCGAAGGCCAAGATGGATGACCTGGTGGCCAACGTGAAGTCGGCGATGGGTGCGCGCCTCGAGGCGCTGGACTGGATGGGCCCGGCGACCCGGGCCGAGGCGCGCGCCAAGCTGGCCAACTTCGGATTGAAGATCGGTCGCCCGGACACGTGGCGCGACTACACGGCACTCGCGGTCGTCGCCGGCGACCTGTTCGGCAATGCCGAGCGGGCGCGACGGTTCGACTGGGACCGCGATCGCCGACGCATCGGCACGCCGGTCGACAAGTCGGAATGGCGGATGACCCCGCAGACCGTCAACGCGTCCTATTCGTCGGTGAAGAACGAGATCGTGTTCCCGGCCGCGATCCTGCAGCCTCCGTTCTTCGACCCGGACGCGGATCCGGCGGTGAACTATGGCGCGATCGGCGCCGTCATCGGTCACGAGATCATCCACGGCTTCGACGACCAGGGCCGCAAGTCCGACGGCACCGGCGTGCTGCGCGACTGGTGGGCGGCCGAGGACGCGAAGAAGTTCGAGGCGCAGGCCGCGAGGCTGGGGGCGCAGTACGAGGCCTACACCTTTCCGACGCTGCCCGGCATGCACATCAACGGCCGCGTGGCCATGGGCGAGAACATCGGTGACCTCGGCGGGCTCACCATCGCCCTGGAAGCCTACCGTCGCTCGCTGGATGGCCGAGCGGCGGCGCAGATCGACGGCTTCACTGGCGAGCAGCGCCTGTTCCTGGGTTGGGCGCAGGTCTGGCGCACCCTCTGGCGCGACGAGGCCCTGCGCCAGCAACTGGTCAACGGGACCCACTCGCCCGGGCAGATCCGCGCCGTCGCCCCACTGCGCAACATCGATGCCTGGTACACGGCGTTCGGCATCACCGCCTCCGATCCACTGTGGATCGCGCCGGCCGATCGCGTGCGGATCTGGTGAGGCGCACACGCGGCCGGTGATGGCTGCGCGGGTCGCCGCCGACCATGGCTCACGGCTTCGGCATGGGCGCGGGCGCGTGGGCATTGGAGCGGCGCATCGAACGGACCCGGCCTGGCCGCCCGGGGCCGTGCTGCGCGTTGTTCCGTACACCTTCGCCCGAGTCCTGCCGATGACGTTCGCCCGCTGCCCCCTGGCCCTCGCCGCCGCCGTCGCATCCCTGCTGGTCCCGCTCGCCCTCCACGCCGGAAACCCCGGCAGGGCACCTGCGGGTGCGCCCGCGCGCTCACCCGATGCACGATCGGCGGACCTGCTGCCGCCGGTCGCCGTGCGCCGGCTCGCGGCGCGTGCCGCGCAACCGCACGTGCTGCCGGCGCGATCCGGCATGGCCGCGCCGGCCGCGCCGCCCTCGGTCGCCGAGGTCGGCGACGCCGACACCTTCGGACGTGCGCTGACCTGGCTCGGCGTCAGCCAGATGACCGTGGACCTTGCTGGGACATGCCCGCCGCCCGGACCGGATGGGTCGTGCACCGTCGTCGTTCCGGGCCCGGGGGTCACCGCGTTCTCGGCGAACGGCCTGGGTTCCATCGAGCTGCCGGCACGCGCCAGCAATTCGATGCTGTGCCACTGGTTCTCGCCGGTCCTGGCAGTCAACTACGCCAACCCGGGTGCCACGCCGGTCAAGGCCCGCCTGGCGTACACGCCGACGCTGACCATCGAGAATCCATTGCTCGACGACCCGTCGCTGATCGATGCCAGCACCGGGCTGCCGTTCAACGGACGCCTGACCACCAGCATGACCGCGTCGGAGCGATTCGAGGTGCCCCTGGCGCCGGGGGCCAGCCAGTTCATGCGCGAGCGTGACTCGGTG
>DATINB010000531.1:0-5855 GCA_035474775.1 Luteimonas sp. | reverse complement strand
CAGGGTCCGACTGCAGGTCAGCGGGACAGGGCGCCGCCTGCGCAGTACGCGCGCCGGCCCGGAATGCGTTCATCGCGCGCCTCCTGTGACCACGCCTTCGCCCAGCATGAAATCCGAACGCGGCTGGCGCGTGGGGTCGTTGCGGTCGTACAACCGCGCACCGTCGATGTAGACCTGTTCCGCCAGTGCGTACGAGCTGAATGGATTGCCGTTCCAGACCACCACGTCGGCCATCTTGCCCGCCTCCAGGGTGCCGGTCTGCGCCAGGATGCCCATCGACTTGGCGGGGTTGCGCGTCATCCACAGGATCGCCCGCTCCGGCGGGATCTCGATGCCGATGCGGCGCGCATTGGCCATCACCTTGGCCGCCTCCTGGTTGAGCCGCTGGATGCCTTCCGAGGAGTCGGAATGCACGATGGCGCAGCCGTTGGCCGGGCGGTCGACCAGCGCGATGTTCTCCTGGATGCCGTCGAAGGCCTCCATCTTGAAGCCCCACCAGTCCGCCCACAGCGCGCCGCACACGCCTTCCGCGGCCAGCCGGTCGGCGAGCTTGTAGGCTTCCACGCCATGGTGGAAGGCGGCGATGCGGAAGCCGAATTCCTTCGACAGGTCGAGCATCGTCGCCATCTCGTCGGCGCGGTAGCAGTGGATGTGGACCAGGATGTCGCCATCCATCACCGCCGACAGGGTGTCGAGCTCGAGGTCGCGCTTGCCGGCCTCGGCGCCGCTGTCGCCGCCCTTGCCGCCATCGGGCTCGCCGCGCTTGTCGCGGTATTCCACCGCCTTGAGGAAGGCCGAACGGTAGCCGGCGACGTTGCCCATCCGCGTCGACGGCCCGCCCTTCTGCCCGTACACGCGCTTGGGGTTCTCGCCGCAGGCCATCTTCAGCCCCCACGGCGCGCCCGGGAATTTCATGCCCTGGTAGGTGGTGGCGGCGACGTTCTTCAGCGTCACACCGCGCCCGCCGACCAGGTTCGCCGAGCCCGGCAGGATCTGCAGCGCGGTGATGCCACCGGCGAGTGCGGCGTGGAAGCCGGGGTCCTGCGGCCACACCGAATGCTCCGCCCAGACCGCGGCGGTGACCGGTGCGGTGGCCTCGTTGCCGTCGCTGTGCGAACTGGTGCCCGGGCTCGGGTACACACCCAGGTGCGAATGCACGTCGATCAGGCCGGGCGTCACCCACTTGCCGCGCCCGTCGACGGTCTCCGCGCCCTCCGGCGCGACCAGGGCGCTGCCCACTCCAGCCACGCGGCCGTCGCGCAGCAGCACGTCGGCGCCGTCGAGCCGCGTACCGGTGCCGGTGAGCACGGTGGCGCCGCGGATGAGGACCGGCGCGGCGGCGATGGCGCGGTAGGTGCTCGGATACGGATCGTCGGTGAAGCGCGTGGAGGCTCCGGAGGCGGGCCCGGACGTGCCGGTCGTGGCGCAGGCGGCCAGCAGCGCGGCGAGCGCGGCGGCGAGCGCGGCGGGTTGCAATCGGGGCATCGGGGGGTCTCCTGCGGACGGCCAACCCTAGCGAGGTGCCGGTGCGCTGCCAAGTGCGCAACGGCCGCGCTCGCGCACCGCGACGCACCGGGTCCGCGACATGCAGGGCGCGATGCCGGCAGGCGCGGCGAGGGCCCATGCGAGAATGCCGCAACTGGAGGCACGCATGAAAGACAAGGACCAGATCGTCAGCAACTGGTTGCCGCGCTACACGGGGTTGCCCCTGGACGCGTTCGGCGAGCACATCCTGCTGACCAATTTCGGCGGCTATCTCGGGCACTTCAGCCGCATGACCGGGGCCGAGGTGGTCGGGCTCGACCGCCCGATGGCCAGCGCCACGGCCGATGGCATCACCATGGTCAACTTCGGCATGGGCAGCCCCAACGCGGCGACCATGATGGACCTGCTGTCCGCCATCGCGCCCAAGGCCGTGCTGTTCCTGGGCAAGTGCGGCGGGCTGAAGCGCAAGAACCTGCTGGGCGACCTGGTGCTGCCGATCGCCGCCATCCGCGGCGAGGGCACCTCCAACGACTACCTGCCGCCGGAAGTGCCGGCGCTGCCCGCGTTCGCATTGCAGCGCGCGGTGTCGACGATGATCCGCGACCTCGGCCACGACTACTGGACCGGCACCGTCTACACCACCAACCGCCGGGTCTGGGAACACGACGACGCCTTCAAGGAACGCCTGCGGGTGATGCGCTGCATGGCGATCGACATGGAGACCGCCACCATCTTCGCCGCGGGGTTCGCCAACCGCATCCCCTGCGGCGCGCTGCTGCTGGTCAGCGACCAGCCGATGATCCCGGAAGGGGTCAAGACCGAGTTGTCGGATGCCAAGGTCAGCGCGGAGTTCGTGGAGCGCCACATCCAGATCGGCATCGAAGCGCTGCGCCTGATCCGCCGCCACGGCAAGTCCGTCCGCCACCTGCGGTTCGACGAGTGAGCGCGCGCGCAGGCCATGCCGCCGGCGCGCGACGACCGGCCACGAGGCGGTCCACGGCATGACCGGTCCCGATCCGCGCGACATCGTCGCGTTCTGGCGTGAGGCCGGCATGGCGCGCTGGTTCGCCCGCGACGACGCCTTCGACGCTGCGCTGCGCACCCGTTACGAAGCCACGCATTTCGTCGCCGCCCGGCGCGGGCTCGAGGATTGGATGGCGACCCCGGATGGCGCGCTGGCGTTGCTGCTGTTGCTCGACCAGTTTCCGCGCAACCTGTTCCGCGACAGCGGCCATGCGTTCGCCACCGATCCACTGGCGCTGCACTATGCCGCGCGCGCGGTCGATGCCGGGCACGACCAGGCTTTCGAGCCGTCGCTGCGCGCGTTCTTCTACCTGCCCTGGGAGCACTCGGAATCGGCACCGCACCAGGCACGCTCGGTGGCCCTGCTGTCCGCGCTGGGCAACGCCGAGTACACGCGCTATGCCGTCGAGCACGCCGAAGTCATCCAGCGCTTCGGGCGTTTCCCGCACCGCAATGCCGCGCTCGGGCGCAGCAGCACGGACGAGGAACAGGCCTGGCTGGATGCGGGCGGCGGGTTCTGAAGCCGGCGGCGGCTCAGTAGCGCGGGACCGCAGGGTCCAGCTGTTCGCTCCAGGCGTCGATGCCGCCGGTGACGTTGTGCGTGGCGCTGAACCCGCGCGCGGCGAAGTGGGCCGCGGCCTGGGCGCTGCGCACGCCGTGGTGGCAGAGGAACGCCAGCGCGCTGTCGCGTGGCAGGGCCATCAGCTCGTCGAGCCAGCCGTCATCCAGCACTTCGTACGCAACCGGCACGGCGGCCAGCGCGCGCTCCTCGGCCGGGCGTACATCGATGAGCATCAACGAGCCGTCGCGCACGCGCGCGCTGGCTTCGGAAGGTGACAACGGCATGACGGTGATCTCCATGCCGGCAGTCTAACCGTGCGTGGCATCATCGCGGCGATGATCCAGCAGGCGCCCTTGCATCGCGTGCCGCGTTGGCCGCATGCGGCCGGGTGGGCCGTGGGCGCGCTGCATGCAGGCCTGCTGCTGGCCTGGTGGCGCGGGCCGTGGCCGCTTGCGCTGGCGCTCACCTGCACGGTGCATGGGATCCTGCTGTGGGGTGTGCTGCGGCCCGGCTCGCGGCTGTTCGGCCCCGTGCTCACCCGCCTGCCGCTGCACGACCGCCGCATCTGGCTGACCATCGACGATGGCCCGTCCGACGACACCGAGGCGCTGCTCGACCTGCTGGACCGCCATGGCGCGCGCGCCACCTTTTTCCTGGTCGGCGCCCGCGCGACCGCGCGGCCGCATCTCGCGCGCGCGATCGCCGAGCGTGGCCACGGCATCGGCAACCACAGCCAGACCCATCCGCAGGCATGGTTCTGGGCCCTGGGGCCGCGCCGCATGCGGGCCGAAGTCGCGCAGTGCCAGGCGGCACTGCAGGCAATCACCGGCCACGCGCCGCGCTGGTTCCGTTCGGTGGTGGGCCACACCAACCCGTCGGTGCATCCGGCACTGCACGCGCATGGGCTGGCGCGCGTCGGCTGGAGCGCGCGCGGGTTCGATGCGGTGGAAGCCGACCCCGCCACGGTGGTGGCCCGCATCGAGCGCGGCCTGGCCCCCGGTGCGATCGTGCTGGTGCACGAGGGTGCGCCGCATGGGCGCAGTGTCGAGGCGGTCGCCCAGTTGCTGCAGCGGCTCGACGCACTCGGCTACGCCACGGCGTTGCCCGAAGGGGTCGAGGACGCCGGCACCGGCGGCGGGCCGCGGAGCCGTTTGCCGCAGTAGCGCGGCGGGTGGCTGGTCGCTGACAGTGGCCGACGGCGCCCCGGGTCATCTGCCGGTGCGCCAGCATTGGTGCGTCAGGCGTGGTGCATCGTCGAGCCCGGCGCAACGCCGGCTGACGGAGTTGCGACCACCAGCCAGTTGTTGAACGGCGTATCGCCGTACAGCGGCCTGAAGTCGACCGCGAGGCCCGCGGCGCGCAGCTGCGATTCGAGCCCGGCCCGGGTCGGGTAGCAGCGCGGGATTTCCTGCATCCAGCCGAACAGGTGCGCCAGGCGATCGGTGATCCGTGTCGTGCGCCCGCGCGCGGTGTCGTCGCCGAGCCCGCTGCGGATGACCAGCTTCGCGCCGGGCACCAGCATGGCGATGGCGTCGTCCAGCAATGCGGCCTGGCGTGCCGCGTCGAGGTACTGCAGCACGTCCAGGATGGCCACGCTGCCGGCATGGTCCGGGGGGCCGCCGCCAAGGTCGGCGACCGCGAACCGTGCGTCGTCCAGGCCCGCGCGTGCCGCGATCGGCCCGGCGCGGCGGATCTTGGCGGCATCGATGTCGACCCCGTGGTAGGCCTGCCGCTGCCCGTCGAGGCGCAACGCGTGCAGCAGCAGGCCGAGCCCGCAGCCGAGGTCGAGCACCGGCGCCGTGGTACCGCGCAGGGCCGCCAGCACGCCCGGGTACAGCGGGTCGCTGCGCAGCTTGGCCTGGGTGTAGTAGTAGTCGTAGCGGTTGCCGAACGGGTGCGCCGGCAGGAACGCCGCCGCGATGCGCCTGGCGTCGGCAGCCGCGAACGGTCGCGTGGCGGTGTCGATCATGGCGCACCGCGCAGCAGCGCGCGCACGACCGGCAGCATCCGCTGCGTCCAGTCGGCGTACGCCGCCGCAGAGGGGTGCAACCCGTCGTCCGCCAGCATGCCGGGCGAACCCGCCGCGGCGCGCCCTGCGGCGGTGACGTCGATGCAGGCGATTCCGGCAGCGGCGCAGCGCGCCGCGATGCAGCCGTTGTAGGCATCGAGCTCACGCGCGATGGCACCCACGTCGCGCCCGGATGCGAGCGCGAACGGGGTGGTGCCCCAGTCCGGGATGGTCAGCATGAAGACCCGTCCGGGCCGCCTGCCCGCCAGCTCCACCGCGCGCGCCAGCAGCGCGGCCAGGCCGGCATCGAATTGCGCCACGCTGCGTCCGCGGTACTGGTCGTTGACACCCACCGCCAGGCTGACCAGCGCCTGCCCGGGGGCCGGATCGGCGGACTCGACGGCGGCCGCCAGCTCATCGGTGCTCCAGCCGGTGGCCGCGACGATCCGCGCCTCGCCGACGGCCAGGCCTTCGGCACGCAGTGCGCGCGCCAGCTGCACGGGCCAGCGTGCGTCCGCCGCGACGCCCTCGCCGATGGTGTAGCTGTCGCCCAGTGCCAGCCAGTCCGGCGCCGGCGCCGTATCGGGTGGCGCCCTGTCCGCGCTCACGCGGCCACGTCCTGCATCGCGCTCTGCGGGCGCTCCGCGGCACGCCGGTCCAGCACGCGCTCGATGCGCGCGAAGACCTCGCGCAGCGTGTCCGCCTCGGGCAGCAGCGTGACCCGGAAATGGTTGCGGTAGGGCACGTTGAAGCTGGTGCCCGGCACCACCAGCAGGT
>DATINB010000530.1:0-1847 GCA_035474775.1 Luteimonas sp. | reverse complement strand
ACGGCACGCGGCTTCGACGGATTGCTCGCGTATTACCGTCGCATCGGCGCGGTCCGCGACCGCCTGCCGTACGACATCGACGGGGTGGTCTACAAGGTCGACCGCTTCGACCAGCAGCGCACCCTCGGATTCGTCTCGCGCTCGCCGCGCTGGGCGCTGGCGCACAAGTTCCCGGCGCAGGAGCAGGCCACCGTGCTGCGCGCGATCGAGATCCAGATCGGACGCACCGGTGCCGCCACCCCGGTGGCGCGACTGGAGCCGGTGCAGGTCGCGGGCGTGACCGTCACCAATGCGACCCTGCACAACGCCGACCAGGTGTCGCGGCTGGATGCGCGCGTGGGCGACAGCGTGATCGTGCGGCGCGCGGGCGACGTGATCCCGGAAATCGTGCGCGTGATCGAGGACCGGCGCCCCCCGGGGACCGTCGCCTGGTCGATGCCGGCCGAGTGCCCGGTCTGCGGCTCGGCACTGGAGCGCGCGGAGGGCGAAGCCGCCTACCGCTGCAGCGGCGGCCTCGCCTGTGCCGCGCAGCGCAAGGAAGCCCTGCGCCACTTCGCCTCGCGCCGCGCGATGGACATCGAGGGCCTTGGCGAGCGCCAGGCCGATGCGCTGGTGGAGCTGGGCTTCGTGGACTCGGTGGCCGACCTGTACCGGCTCGACGTCGCCGACCTGGTGCGCATGAAGGTGGCCAGCGAGGCCGCCACCGCGGACGACCTGTGGAATGCCGTGGCGGACAGCCGTGGCGCGCTGGTGCTGGACATCGGTCGCGACTCGCTCGGAACCGAGGATGGCCAGGCCTGGAAGCAGGCAGCCTGGCTGCGCGCGCACCTCGCGCTGGCCGAGGGTGGCAAGCTGGCCACCCGCTGGGCCGAGAACCTGGCCGCGGCGATCCAGGCCAGCCGGCGCACCACGTTGCCGCGGTTCCTGTTCGCGCTCGGCATCGGGCACCTGGGCGAGAGCACCGCGAAGGTGCTGGCCCACTGGCTCGGCAGCCTCGAGCGGATCCGCTCGGCACCGGCGGCGGTCCTGCGCGCACTGCCCGACATCGGCGACGAGGTCGCGGGCTCGATCGCCACGTTCTTCGCGCAACCGGGGAACCGGGTGGTGGTCGACGCGCTGGTGGAGCCGGCGGTCGGGATCGCATTCGTGGACGAGGGAGCGCCGGCCGCGGCACTGCGTGATCGATTGGGAGTGGCGACCCTGCTGGCCTCGCTGCCGGTCAAGCAGCTGGGGGGAAAAGGCGCCGCGGGGCTCGCGGCGCGGTACCCGGACATCACCGCGCTGCTGGACGACGTCGACGACCCTGACGCCTGGACATCGGCCGGCGCGTCCACGGTGGCAGCCGCCAACCTGCGGGCGTACTTCGCCGATGACGCCAACCGTGCAGCGGCCATCGCCATCGATGCCGCCATGCAGGCCCTGCTCGCGGACACCCCGGAGGCGCTTCCGGCGACGGCTGGTCCGCTGCAGGGCCGTACGGTGGTGCTCACCGGCAGCCTGGAGTCGATGACCCGCGAGGCCGCGGGCGAGCGCCTGGAAGCGCTGGGCGCGAAGGTTTCGGGAAGCGTGTCGAAGAACACCGGTCTGGTCGTGGCCGGCACCGCGGCCGGCTCCAAGCTGGCACGCGCGCAGGCGCTCGGCATCGAGATCTGGGACGAAGCCGCGCTCCTCGCGTTCCTGCAGGCGAACGGCGGCTGATGGGCGACGTGCGCCGACGTCCGCGGCGAACCGGTGCCGGCGCCGCCCGCGCGGCCAGGCCGCGATGACCGACTGGACGCCGTCCGCCTCGCTGGATGCCCTGCGCCTGCGCGCACGGTTGAATGCCGGCCTCCGCGACTTCTTCCACC
>DATINB010000529.1:0-5202 GCA_035474775.1 Luteimonas sp. | reverse complement strand
GTGGCTGGCCGCCGACGGCGCGCAGCAGCCGATCTTGAACATCACCGGGCGGTCGGTGTCCTTGGCCATCCACTGGTTCGGCCCGCGATCGCCGTCGTGCGCGCGCAGCAGGCTCGCCGTCGACGGGTTGTGGGTGTTGACCAGGAAATGCGCGGTGAAGCAGACGAGGGTCGCGCCCTTTCCGGGGCCCCTGCAGTGGAACACCGCGAAGCTGCTGTTGGCCGAAACCCGCGTGGGAGCGTCCTCGCAGTAGTCGGCGCACATCCTGCGCCCGGTGCCCGTGTCGAGGGTGATGAACACCACCAGCCGGTTGCCGCCGAACCGGCCGACGTCGTAGCGCAGCAGGAACTTCTGCTGCTGCGGCGAGAGGCCGCGGATGTACGACTGCGCCGGACCGGGGTCGAATTCCGGCCGCGTATCCGGCCCCGGCGGGTCCGCGGCGGGCCTGGCGAACTCGTGCAGCATGATGTTGGTCAGCGCGGGGATGGTGGCCACCCCGATGCTGTCCACCAGCAGGCGTTCGCGTTCCACCGCGAACGCCGGGCTGCGCGACGACTGGCCGACGCCCTCGACCTTGTAGGTCAGTTCGAAGCGCGGCGGCGCGGTGGCCTGCGGTGCGAACGCCACCACCCATCGGATGCGCATGGTCGCCGCCGCGCCGTCGGCAACCGGCCCCGCGACCGGTTCCGCGGCCAACTGCTCGGACCAGGTGACCGGCTCCGGTGGCGCGGCGTCCGGCGGATCGGGCGCCGACGTCGCGGTGAAGGTCACGCGCACCGCGGGCTGGAGGTGTTCGCTGCTCTCGAAGTGCAGCCATTCCTCGCTGCCGAGCACCGTGACCAGGAGCGTGGTGTCGCTCACGGCGGGGCCCCGCGCGGTGGCGCGGGCGACCGGTCGGCGATCGCCTGGATCACGCGGCAGAGCGCCACCGCCACCGCGCGATCGGATGCACGCACGTCCACGCAGAGGTTCTGGATCACCGCCAGCACGGAGCCGCCCGGGCCGCCGATCGCGTAGACCGCGGAGACGATGCCGAGGTCGTCCGGACCGGGGCCGAACGGAATGGCGACCAGCGACGTGCTGGAGACCTCGTCCAGGAACACGGCGGCAGCCGCGTCGACGGTGGCGGTCTGGGTGAGGCTGACCGACACGCGCGCCTGCCGGACGGCACCGGACAGCACCACCCGGGTCGCCAACGGGCCGGCGGCCGGCGGTGCGGGCGCCGCGGACTGCGTCGCCACTTCGAAACCGCCGAGATGCGCAAGCTCTTCCGCCAGCCCACCCCAGTCGCGCACCACGAGGCGCCGCCGATCGGCGGCGGCGATCCGGGCATCGAAGCCGATCCTCTCCTTGAAGGCATCCAGGGGCGACTCGGCGGGGCCGGGTGCATCGGCGTCGGACGTGGTCATCTAGCGGACCGCCCCCACGCCCGGCAGCGCCTGCGTGCGCCCGACGAGGTAATCGATCGGAGCCTGCGTGCCGGGGTCCCAGAACCGCCTCCGGCGGCTGTGCTCGACGTCGACCGACGCCTGCAGGTAGGCCCTGAGCGGCTCGTCATGGTGGGGCCCGGCACAGGCGTCCTCGACGCGCTGGGCCAGGTGCGCGAAGGCATGGTTGGCGAAGGCGGTGCGGCGCGGGTCGTCGGGCGCGGTGACCGGCGCGCTGCCGTTGCCCGCGAAGAACGGGTTGTTGCAGTTGCCGACGCCCACCAGGTCGGTCGGCAGGATGCAGCCGAACGGGCTCAGGTAGAAGACGGCCGCATCGAGCCCGATGGCGGTCGCCAGCACCTGGACCGCGGCCGCCTGGTCGTAGCAATTCACGGTCCGCCCGTCGTCGGCGCTGCCGTCGCGTTGCAGGAGCACCGACGGCAGGTGGGTCAGGTAGCGCCGGAGCTCGAAGCTGCCGCCGCCGATCGCGCCGTAGCTGTCGAAATGGGGCGCGCCGTGCCGCGTGTCGTAGTGCAGGCCATGCCCGCGGTGGCAGTGGTCGGCGATCCGGGCGATCGCCGCGCGCGGCCCGTCCGCCGGTCCGACCCTGGCGTGGTCGAAGACGAAGCGCAGCGCCTCGGCCCAGACGCCGGATGCGAACGCGCGGCCGGGACGGTCGTGGAGGATGAACCACTCCAGCCGGGTCGTCGGGGGCAGCGACGCCACCGGCTGCCCATCGTGTTCGAGCCGCCACAGGCAGTCGCCCTGCACGTGCCTAGCGGTTTCCGGCAGGTTGCGGATGGTGGCCTCGACGACGTGCTCGCCGACGTGGCTCGGGCAGGCCCCCTCGATCTGCAGTCCGTCGAGATCGCCTTTCAACGCCAGCGCACCCGGCAGGCCACCCTCGGAGCGGGTGATGCGGACGGTGACCCGCACGCGCGCCGGCGTGCGCCCGGCGGCGTGGGCCAGGCACGCCGCCGGGCGCCGCGAACCCGAGGGCTGCATCAGGGCGCCGGGCTGGTCGAGTTCGCGCACGTCCTGTCCCGGCTCCCAGTGCGGGACGGCGACCACCGCACCGGCGCGCTGCACGGCAATGCCCCCATCCAGCGTGATGGCCAGCAGTTCGGCCGCGAGCACCGGCTGGTTGAGGTCCGGCGGCCGCGGCGGCGGCGGGCTGGGCGGCGCGTGGCTGGGCCGTACGTCGAAGTCGAGCCCGTCCGCGGACGACGACGTCATCGGTGCGATGTCCCAACGCGTGGTGCCGAGCAGGACGTCGCCTTCGCAGGGCGAGTGGCGCACGAGCCGGTGGTAGAAGCGGCATGCGAACGTGTCGCCGTCGCGCGTCCAGGTCCGGCGACCGGCGTCGGACAGGGTCTGGCTGCGCACGCGCGCATCCGACCACAGTCGCTTGCGGCAGCCCGCGGTGCCATCCTCGGCGCGCGGGCACGGCCAGAGCTCGGCCTCGACCCGGGTGCCGGGCTCGAACAGCAGCAGCAGCACGCGGCGGTTCGGCGCGTTCTCGGCATTGCGTCGCGGATGCGTCGACGGGTTGGCGAATCCCGCCTGTTCGTTGCGGGAGAACAGCAGCACCGGATTGAATTCGCCGCAGCCGTGGTAATCGCCCTTGCCCCCGGGATCGGCACCCGCGGCCAGGAAATCCTGCGCCGGGTCGAGGCGAAAGCCGGGCCCGCACAGTGCGTCCATGTAGGCGCGGAACAACCGCTCGCGCGTGCGCGGCCCCGGCTTGCCGTCCACCGCAAGGCCATTGGCGCCCTGGAAGTCGCGCACCGCCGCGTCGGTGGCGGCGTCGTGCCTGCCGGTCACCGCGGGTGCCCCGCCCTGCAGGTGGGCCAGCATCGTCTGCACCGCGCGGAGGCCCCAGTCGTCGCGGCCGTGCGGGCTCGAATAGAGCGCTTCCCACAGCGCGGGGTCCTTGGTCAGGAGCGCATAGACCGCCTTGGCACGGCGCCCGCTCAGGCGCTTGTTGTATTCGTCGTCGCCGACCGGGTCGGCGTGGCCGAAGATGGCCACGCGCGGGAGGATCCGCACCGTGCCCCCGTCCGCGCCGGCGACCGTCGCCGCATGGTCCTGGCGCAGCTTTGCCAACACCCGCGCCTCCCGGCCGATCGCGGGCAGGACCATCGACGAGTCGAACTCGAACCGCGCGTCCTCGACCCGCCAGCAGGCGATCGGCTCCGGATGCACGCCCAGCGTGTTGGTCTCCGCGTCCGTCCGCGGGGCCACCGCGCACAGGTCGCTTGCCGGCAGCGGCGGATGGCTCGCGGCCATGCCGCCCGCCGACACGAAGGCGATGCCGCCCGGCGACGATGCCGGCACGCTGGCAGCGGGATCACCGTCCGGGGCCATCTCAGCAGCCGTGGGCGCGTTCGAGCGCGGCGCGCGTGGTCGGCCCCGGCACGCCGTCGACGGCGAGCGCCTGGTCGCACTGGAACTCCTCGACCGCGGACCGCAGGTCGTCCGCGCGCGGATCGTGCGCAGGGTGCTGGAAGTACCCGAGGTTGCGCAGGCGCTGCATCTGCCCCGACGGCGTATCGACGGGGTCCAGCCGCCCGATGTGCAGGCCGAATGCACGCGGGAGGGTCTCGACGCCGGCAGCGGTCGCCGGGGCCGGCGGGTCGAGATGGAGGGCGGCCGTGGTACCGCCGGGCTCGATCCCGGCTTCGATGCCGCCGTCGGCATCCAGCGGCAGCGCGCGGAGCGTCGGCTCGAGCACGAGGCGCGCCGGGCAGCCCTGCAGGGTCGCGCCGAAGCGCCGGTACACCGCCACCCGCAGCGCGAGAGGCGCGCGCTGGATCGTGAAGCGGTGTCGCTGGTCGGTCGGCTTGTCGACGCTGTCGGGCGCGACCGGTGGCACGTACAGCGTGTCGCCGCCGCACAGGATCGAGGGGCGCGTGCGCAGCTGACGCAACGCGGCGTTCCCGGGATGCGCCCAGACGTGCAGGTAGTTGCGGTGGCCGTGGGCGGCCGCGATCCCGGGCACGTGCTCGTCGTCGCCGACACGGTGCATGTCAGCGCCCGCCATGGGCGTCCCCGCTGGCGGCCGGGGTGCGGCGTCGCGTCAGCCGTCTTCCCATGCCTTCTCGTCCAGGTCCGGGAAGGTGATCCGGCACTCGCCCGGATCGATGTTGCTCACCTTGAGCAGGCCCTTCTCGTCGGTGGTGCCGCCGGACACCGAGCCGTCCGGCAGGGTGATCTGCACGCGCTCGCCGGCGACCGGCTTGCCGGCCTCGTCGACCAGCTCGACCTCGACCCAGTGGGTCTTGTCCTGGTTCTCGTCCGCGTCCGGGTCGTGGTCGGAGTCGTCGGGCGAGCGCCCCGGGCGACGCTTGCCCAGCGGCGAGGCATCCGGGGTTTCACCCGGCTTGGCGGTCGCGGCCACCGCGGCCGGCGTGACCGCCATCGGGGACACCAGCGCGGCCGCGGTGCCGGCACCGACGGGGCCGCCGCTGTTGATCAGCACCAGGGTGCCGACGATGGCCACGCCCGCCGGCGAGATGGTGACGTGGTTGCCACCGACCTTGAGCGACAGCATGGTGCCGGCCTCGATCACCACCTTGCCGCCGGCCTTGAGGTAGAAATCGGTGGCGACCTGCTCGCTGTGGCTGTTGAACGATTCGCCCACGCCACCGTCGACCTTGACCGAGCGCGACCCGCTGACCTTGATCGCCTGCTTGCCGCCCACGCTGAGGTGGTCGTCGCCTCCGACCTCGGCCACGCGGTCCTTCTTGGTGAAGCTGTGGTGGCTGCGGTGGAC
>DATINB010000528.1:0-5935 GCA_035474775.1 Luteimonas sp. | reverse complement strand
TCGCGCGGCGGCGCCGATGCCGATGTCACCCGCGAATTCGACGTGTCGACGCGGGCGTTCGTCGACGGCGGCTTCGTGCGCGCGGAAGCCAAGGGCGGACTGGGCTGGATCGATCGTGACACCGTCTATGCCTTCACCGATTTCGGCGTCGGCAGCATGACCGCCTCCGGCTATCCGCGGGTGGTCAAGCAGTGGTCGCGCGGCACGCCGATCGCGCAGGCGACGGTGGTCTACGAGGGCGCGCCCGGCGACATGTACATCGCGGCCGTGCATGACGACAGCCCCGGCTTCGAGCGCGATTTCGTCAGCCGCACGCTGGCGTTCTACAACGACGAGCTGTACCTGCGTCGCGCGGATGGCTCGCTGGCGAAGGTCGATGCGCCCAACTCCGCCAACAAGGCCGTGGTGCGCGAATGGCTGACCCTGGAGCTGCGCGAGCCGTGGACCGTCGGCGGCGCCACGTACGCGGCCGGCACCCTGCTGGTCACGCGCTTCGATGCATTCATGGCCGGCACACGCGAATTCGAGGTCCTGTTCGAGCCGAGCGCCACCACCTCGCTGGTCGGCGCCACCTGGACCCGCAACCATGTCGTGCTGAACGTGCTCGACGACGTCCGCAACCGTCTCAGCGTGCTGACGCCGACGGCCGGCGGGTGGACGCGCAGCGCGTTCCCGGGTGCACCGGCGTTCGGCACCCTGGCCGTGTCCGCCGTGGACGCCGATGAATCGGATGCCGTGTGGCTGACCGCGACCGACTACCTGACACCCAGCACGTTGGCGCTGGCCACCGTGTCCGATCGCGCCGATGCCGGGCCGCCGGAGGTGCTGAAGACCATGCCGGTGTTCTTCGATGCCTCCACCCATGTCATCGAACAGCATTTCGCGACGTCCAGGGATGCCACCCGGGTGCCCTACTTCCTGGTCCGCCCCCGGGCGATGCAGGCCGATGGTCGCAACCCCACGCTGCTGTACGGCTATGGCGGCTTCGAGGTCTCGCTCACGCCGGCGTATTCCGGCGGCGTCGGCAAGGGCTGGCTGGAGCGGTCTCACGAAGGGCGGGGCGGGGTGTACGCCGTGGCCAACATCCGCGGCGGCGGCGAGTACGGACCGCGCTGGCACCAGGCGGCGCTCAAGGCCAACCGCCATCGCGCGTACGAGGATTTCGCGGCCGTCGCGCAGGACCTGATCGCGCGCAAGGTCACCACGCCGGCCCACCTCGGCATCCAGGGTGGCAGCAACGGCGGATTGCTCACCGGCAACATGCTGGTGCAGTACCCGCAGCTGTTCGGCGCGGTGGTGGTGCAGGTCCCGCTGCTCGACATGCAGCGTTACCACCGGCTGCTGGCGGGCGCGTCGTGGATGGCCGAGTACGGTGACCCGGACAAGCCGGAGGAATGGGCGTTCATCCGCGGCTTCTCGCCCTACCACCTGGTCCGGAACGACGGCCGCTACCCGCCGACGCTGTTCATGACCTCCACCCGCGACGACCGGGTCCACCCGGCGCACGCACGCAAGATGATGGCGAAGATGTCCGCCGCCGGTCACGACGTGCGCTACTACGAGAACATCGAGGGCGGCCACGGCGGCGCCGCCAACAATCGCCAGTCGGCGCACATGAACGCACTGGCCTATACGTTCCTGTGGCAGCAGCTCGCCCCGGGCACGGCGGCACCCGCGCCGCCCGCCGCCGACTGACGCGACACGGCGATCCGCCGCCTCCTCCGGACCCCTCCATGAAGCCACTCACCCTTGCAGCCATCCTCCTGATGACCTCGACCAGCCACGCCGCCCAGCCCGCGCCGTCCACGGCACCCGACGCGGAGCGCCGCCCGCACACGGTCAAGGCGCCGCACGGCGCGACCCGCAACGACGAGTACTACTGGCTGCGCGACGACACGCGCAAGGACACGGCCATGCTGGCCTACCTGCAGGCCGAGAACGCGCACGTCGACCGCGTGATGGCGCCGCTGAAACCCCTGCAGGACGCCCTGTACGAGGAGATCGTCGCGCGCATCAAGCAGGACGACAGCAGCGTGCCGGCCCGCGAGCGCGGCTACTGGTACTACAGCCGGTTCGAGACCGGCAAGGATTACCCGATCCATGCACGCCGCAAGGATGCCGACGGGCTCGATGCCGCGGCGGTGCTGGCCGGCACGCAGGCGGCCGCGCCCCCCGGCGAGGAGGTGCTGCTGGACGTCAACGCACTGGCCGCCGGCAAGGACTACTACAGCGTCGGCGACTACGCGGTCAGCCCGGACAACCGCCAACTCGCCTACGCCGACGATGCCGTCGGCCGGCGGCAGTACACCATCCGCTTCAGGGACCTCGCCACCGGCGCCGTGCTGCCCGACGTGATCACCGGCGCCTCCGCGAACGTGGTCTGGGCCGACGACAGCCGGACCCTGTTCTACGTCGAGAACGATCCGGAAACGCTGCTCACCGTGCGCGTGCGCAGGCACGTGCTCGGCACGCCGGTCGCGCAGGACGCGCTGGTGTACGAGGAAGGGGACGACAGCTTCTACATGGGCATCTCGCGCACGCGCGACGACCGCTACATCTGCATCGGCGTCGAGAGCACGGTGTCGAGCGAGCAGCGCTGCGCACCGGCAGCGGACCCCGCCACCTTCGCCGTGCTCGCCCCGCGCCAACGCGACGTCGAGTACGAGGCCGACCATTTCGATGGCCGCTGGGTGATCCGGACCAACGCCGACGGCGCCGACAACTTCAAGCTGATGACCGCGCCGACCGGCTCACGTGGCCGCGGCGAGTGGGCGGAGTGGGTGGCGCATCGCGCGGATGTCTTCATCGAAGGTTTCGAACTGTTCGACGGCTTCACCGCGATCGCCGAGCGTTCCGACGCGCTCGAGCGGGTGCGCGTCTTGCGCGGCGACCGTGCCGCGGAGGATCAGTCGGATTTCGTGCAGGCCGACGAGGCCGTGTACTCGATGGGGCTGGACGACAATCCCGAACCCGGCACGCCCTGGCTGCGCTACGGCTACACCTCGATGACCACGCCGGCCACCACCTACGAACTCAACGTGGACACCGGCGAGCGTCGCACGCTGAAGCAGCAGCCGGTGCTCGGCTACGACGCGTCCCGGTACGCCACCGAGCGCGTCTGGGCGCCGGCCCGCGATGGCACCAGGATCCCGGTCTCGCTGGTGTTTCGCAAGGACTTCAAGCGCGACGGGACGGCCGCGCTGCTGCAGTACGGGTATGGCAGCTACGGGGCATCGATGGATCCCGCGTTCAGCCTGACCACCGTCAGCCTGCTCGATCGCGGCATGGTCTACGCCATCGCGCACATCCGTGGCGGCCAGGAGATGGGTCGCGCCTGGTACGACGGCGGCAAGCTGATGAACAAGCAGAACACGTTCACCGACTTCATCGACGTCACCGACCACCTGGTTGCGCAGGGTTACGCCGCGAAGGACCGCGTGGCGGCGTATGGCGGAAGCGCCGGCGGTCTGCTCATGGGCGCCATCGCCAACATGGCGCCCGACCGGTACCGCGCCATCCTGTCGCAGGTCCCGTTCGTGGACGTGGTGACCACCATGCTCGATCCGAGCATCCCGCTAACCACCAACGAATACGACGAGTGGGGCAATCCGGAGCAGAAGGCGGCCTACGACTACATGCTGTCCTACTCGCCCTACGACAACCTGAGGGCGCAGGCCTATCCGGCCACGTTCGTCGGCACCGGGCTGTGGGATTCGCAGGTGCAGTACTGGGAGCCGGCCAAGTACGTCGCGCGCCTGCGCGATGTCGACACCGGCGGCAAGCCGATCCTGTTCCGGACCAACATGGATGCCGGCCACGGCGGAAAGTCCGGGCGTTTCCGCCGCTATCGCGAACTGTCCGAGATGTACGCGTTCGTCCTGGACCAGCTGGACGTGGTCCAACGCTGATCAGTCGGTCGCCGCGATGCGGGGGCCCGCGTCGCGCCGCCCGGCGCCTTCCGCGGCGGCCGGGGCGGGGGCTACACTCGCGGCCATGAACACGACCTTCCTGTTTCCCCTGCTGCTCGTCCTCGGCCTGTCCGCCTGCGGCAACAAGGGCGCCCTGATCATGCCGCCCGCCACCGGTGCCGTCGATGCCGAGGTGGCCGCCGCTCCCGCCGTGCAGGATGCCGGTGCGGAGGCCGATCCGATCCCGGCCGACCGCAACCAGTCGCCCCTGCCACCGGCCGTCCCGCCGATCGATCCGGCCACCACGCAGGCGCCGGAAGCGGAAACGACCACCGACCCCGCAGGCGTGCCGAGCGCGGACGATCCGCGGCACTGACGTGATCCCGGCCGCGCCCGTCGGCCTGCGCTTCAGCAAGATGCACGGCGCCGGCAACGACTTCGTCGTCCTCGACCTGCGCACCGATGCCGCGCTGGCCCGGCGCCTGGACGACGACCCGGGCCCGTTGTGCCGGGCACTGGCCGACCGCCATGCCGGCGCCGGCTGCGACCAGATCCTCACCATCGATGCGCCCGGCGCGGCGGGCGCGTTGGCTGCCTACCGGATCTGGAATGCCGACGGCAGCCCGTCGGCCCAGTGCGGCAATGGGGCGCGCTGCGTCGCCGCCTGGCTGGTCCGCGACGGCGCCCCGGCCGCGGGCTTCGCGATCGACAGCCCGGTGGGGCGCCATGCCGTGCGCGCGCTCGCCGATGGCGGTTACGAGGTCGACATGGGGCCCGTGGCGTTCGCGCATGCCCGCATTCCGGTGCAGGGCGTCCGCGAGGACGCCGCGCACCGCTGCATCCTCGATGTCGATGGCCGCGAGGTTGCCTTCGGCGTCGCGTCGATGGGCAACCCGCACGCCGTGATCGAAGTCGAGTCCGTCGACCAGGCACCCGTGGGCGCACTGGGCACCGCCTTGCAGGGCCACCGCGCATTCCCCGACTCGGTCAACGTCGGCTTCGCCCAGGTGATGTCGCGCGACCGTGTGCGGCTGCGCGTGTTCGAGCGCGGCGTCGGCGAGACGCTCGCCTGCGGAAGCGGCGCCTGTGCCGCCGTGGCCGTGCTCGCACGGCAGGGGCGGGTGGACGATGCCGTGGACGTGGTGCTGCCGGGCGGCACGCTGCGCATCCACTATGATCGCGTCGGTGGCCGCATCCGCATGTCGGGTCCGGCCGCATTCGTCTACGAAGGGCACTGGCTGGCATGAGCGACGGCAACGAAAAGATCGGCGCGCACGAGATCGCGACCTGGCTGCGCAGGCATCCGACCTTCCTGCAGCAGTTTCCCGATCTGGCGGCGAGCCTGGTGGTGCCGCGCGAGGATGGCCCGGCCGCGTCGCTGGCCGGCTACCAGCTGGAAGTGCTGCGCGACAAGAACCGCGAGCTGTCGCGGCGCCTGCAGGACCTGTACACGGTGTCGCAGGACAACGAGCGGCTGGCCACGCGGACCCACCAGTTGACGCTCTCGCTGATGCGCCAGTCCAGCCCCGCCGGCACGGTGCGTGCCATGGCGGCCACGCTGGCCGAGGACTTCGATGGCGACCAGGTCAGCATCGTGCTGTTCGCCCCGGTGGCCGGGCTAGGCGACGAGTCGTGGCTGCAGGTGATCGAGCGCGGCCATCGCCTCCTGGTGCCGTTCAACGACTGCCTGCGCGAGGGCGAACCGCTTTGCGGGCGCCTGCATCCGGACAAGCAGGCACTGCTTTACGGGGCGCGTTCGGACGAGGTGCAGTCCAGCGCGCTGCTGCCGGTGGAGGGCATCGGCCTGGTCGCGGTGGGCAGCCGGGAGCCGAACCGGTTCTACCCCGGCATGGGAACGCTGTTCCTGCGCCTGATGGGCGATGCGTTCGCGACCGCGCTGAAACGCTTCGACGTGTGAACACGCGGCTCGCGCGGCACGGCTGCGTGGGTGCGGGGCGGTCTGCACCGGCGCACCGGCGCCCGCGCGGCGCCGGCATCGCAGGGGCCTCCGATCCATGACGGCCGTG
>DATINB010000527.1:0-2141 GCA_035474775.1 Luteimonas sp. | reverse complement strand
GTTGAAGCGGTTCGGCTCCTTCCTCATGGTGGCCTCGAATGCCGCGAGGGCCTCCACGGCCATGCCGCGCTCGAGCAGCATTGCGCCGTAGAGCTCCCGTGCCGGCGCCGGCACGCCGGGCGTCACAGGATGCTTCTCTGTCTTGTCCTCGGCGTCGGCAGCCACGCCCATCGCTTTCAAGGCCTCGTCGTACTTCCCCTCGGCGTGCAGCACCCAGGCAGTGGCGACCTGCCACTGGATGTCGACCTGCTCCGTCCAGTAGGCGTCCTTCGCTTCGCGCAGCTTCTCGCGCAGCTCGGCGATCTTGGCGACCTCGGCCTTTGCCGCGGCGGCATCGCCGCTGCGAGCCGACCCGAGCGCGCGGGCGAAATGGGTCATGGCGTCCGCGTAGGCGAACTTCGAGGGCCGGACGGGAAGCGCTGCCGCGCCGTTCCAGTCGCTGCGCTCGACCGCGTAGCGAGCGGGGCTGACGGCAAGCGCGTAGGCGCCGGCGAACTGGTCCGGATTGGCAGCGACGGTGCCCATCTCGGCGACGACCGCACCGGCCTTGTCGTCCTCGCCGAGCTGCAGGTGCGCATAGACCATGTAGTCCAGGGCATGCAGCTGGTCGGCCGATTCCTTGCTGTCCTTGGCCGCCCGCGCGGAGGCGGCGTTCGATGCGATCGAGTCCTTCCAGGCGCCGACTCGCGTGAACACGTGGGACGGCATGTGCTGCGCGTGCGGCGCGGCCGGCGCGATCGCCGCGTAGCGCCTCGCAGCGTCCAGGCCTCGCTCTGCAAGGGCCGGGGTGTCGTGGAGATGGATGAGGTAGTGCGCGACTCCAGGATGTCGCGGCTGGCGGCGGAAGATCGGATCGAGGATCGCCGCGCCCTTCAGCTGGTTGGCGTACGTCTTGTCGTTCGGCGACGCAGCGACGTTGAGCGTGATGGCGTAGAAGATCTGCGCCTCGTCGTCGTTCGGGTACTTCTGCGCCAGGGCCTCCATGGCCTTGAGGTAGGCCTGGACGCGCGTGCCGTGCGGGACCTTGTCGTAGTCGGTGTAGAACACCGCCAGGGCATCGATGAAGTCGCGCTCGCGCTCCGTCTTGGCGCCGACTGCCTTCGCGTTTTGGATCGCGGCGAGGCCGAGCGGAAGGTTCGGCGTCGGCGGCGGTGAATGCGGGTTGTGGAGGAGGCTCAGCGCAATGCCCCAATAGGCGATGGCGCAGGCGGGGTCGGCCTTGAGGGCGTCCTGGAAGATCTCCCGCGACGAGCTGTACCAGAACGAGTGCTGGTAGCGCATGCCGCGATCGAAGCGCCGCTGCGCGACCTCGTTGCACGAGGTCTCGAAATGCACCGTGCCGAACCGCTGGTCGGTGTCCTCCTGACTCAAGGCCGGATGGGTCAAGAAGATCGAGGCGGCTGCCGTAACGGCGAGCATCGTCCAGCGTGCTGTCATGGCCATTGTTCCCTCCCTGAGCATCACCCGGTAGCAGGACGAATACGCAGACAAGTGGTGTCGAGAACCAGCGGCATGGTCGGCAGGACTTCGCCCGTCCCGCGGAAGCAGGCCGCCATTCTACACCATTCCGACCTGTGCGGCCATGGGGACGTGAGCGACTCCGGGCTTCAACGCTTGCCGCCGCGGCTGCGTGTGCCGTCGGTGCGGGGCCGGTCGCCATCGACCCGGTCGGGGGCTCGCGTGTGGCCGACCTCGCGGATGCGCTCGCCGATCTCGGGGACGCGGCTCATCAGGCGGTCGAGGTCGTGGGCGCGCAGGACCAGCAGCTGGGTGTCGTCGCACGCGCGCACGGTGGCAGTGCGCTCCTCGCCGGTCAGCAGCGCGATCTCACCGAAGAACTCGCCTGGCCCAAGGGCCACGTCGTCGGCGTCCGGGAGTTCCACGTCGACCTTGCCAGAAACGATGAAGTACATGGCGTCGGCCTTCTCGCCCCGCCCGGCGATGACCTCGCCCTTGCGGGCGGTGCGCGAGTACAGGAGCTGCATGATCTCCGCCAGGGCGCCCGCGCCCAGGCTTCCGAAGATTGGGACCCGCGCGACCATACTCCAGGTCACCACGAACTCGCGCCGGTGGATCACCTCCGAGAAAGAGGTTGCGATGATGCCGACCGGGAGCGCCAGCATGGCGATGCCCATGACCGC
>DATINB010000526.1:0-3912 GCA_035474775.1 Luteimonas sp. | reverse complement strand
GCTTGCCGCCCTCCATGATCGCCACGCACGAGTTGGTCGTGCCGAGGTCGATGCCGATGATCTTTGCCATTGTGGTTCCCTCTCCGGAAGCTGGATGTGTTGGGGCGGCATTGCCGCCGATGAGCGCTATCTGGGGCCGTCGGCGCGCGGTTCAAGCACGCGCGGCCGCGGTCAGTCCTGGCGGGCGACGGCGACCATGGCCGGGCGCAGCAGCTGCTCGTTGAGCAGGTAGCCCTTCTGGAAGGTCTGCGCGACGGTGCCCGGCGCCACGCCGGGGACGTCCACGATGCTCATCGCCTGGTGCCGTTCCGGGTCGAAGGCATCGCCGGCCACCGGCGCCACTTCGACCAGTCCGTTGTTCGCGGCCACGCGGTTGAGCTCGCGCAGGGTCAGCACCACGCCATCGCGCAACGGGTCGGCGGCGTCGGCGGTGGCCAGCGCGGCCTCCATGCCATCCATCACCGGCAGCAGCTCGCTGAGCAGCTGCTTGTTGGCGAACCGGCAGGCGTTGCGGACATCGCGCTCCATCCGCTTGCGCTGGTTGTCCAGGTCGGCGCGCTCGACCAGCGAGTGGGCGCGCAGCCGTTCGAGCTCCGCACGCAGCGACTCGAGTTCATCGTTGACGGGCGTCTCGGTGTCCGCGGCGTCCGCGGCATCGGGCATGGGTTCGGTGGTCATCGCGTACGGGTCCTGGCGGGCATGGGGCCGCCGACCGCTCACCTATGGGGCTGGCCGCTCCGGATTCAAGGCGGCACCCAGCACATCGGCGGCGGCCTGCACGATGGGGATCACCCTGTCGTAGGCCATGCGGGTCGGGCCGATCACGCCGAGCACGCCCAGCACCTGGCCACCGACGGTGTAGGGCGCCGTGACCAGCGACACGGTCTCCAGCGGCGCCAGGCCGCTCTCCTCGCCGATGAAGATGCGCATGCCCGGGGCCCTCGCCGTCCGTTCCATCAGCTGGAGGATCTCGCGCTTGCGCGCGAAGGCCTCGAACAGGTCGCGCAGGCGGTCCAGGTCGGACAGGTCCTGCACGCCGATCAGGCGGGTCTGCCCGGCCACCAGCATGTCGTCGCCCTCGGGGACGAGGACCTGCTCGGCCAGCTCCACGGTGCTGGACAGCAGGGTCTCCATCTCGCTGCGGGCGGCGCGCATGTCGTGCAGCAGGGTGGCGCGGATCTCGGCCAGCGAGCGACCTGCGAACTGGGCGTTCAGGTAGTTGGCGATGCGCTCGAGCTCGGCGGGATCGTGCATGCGCCGGGTCTGCACGATGCGGTTCTGCACCTCGTGGTCGGCGAACACCACGATCGCCATCACGCGGTTGCCGTCCAGCGGCACGAAGTCGATCTGGCGGAAGGCGAACTGTTCGCGCCGCGGCACGCTCACCACGCCCACGAACCGGGTCATCGCCGAGACCAGCTCGGTCGCGCTGCCCAGCAGTGCCTGGGTACCGCCGCCCACCGTGAGTTCCTGGCGCAGCCGGGACATCTCGGTGTCCGGCAACGGCTTGATCTGCAGCAGGGAATCGACGAACACGCGGTAGCCCTGGGCAGTCGGGACGCGGCCGGCCGACGTATGCGGCGTCGACAGCAGGCCCACGTCCTCCAGGTCGGCGAGGATGCCGCGGATGGTGGCGGCCGAGACATCCAGCCCGGCGTGGCGGACGAGGGTCTGCGAACCGACCGGCTCGCCATCGCGGATGTGCCGCGCGATCAGCGTGCGCAGCAGCTGGCGCGAGCGCGGGTCCAGGGTGCGGTCGGGGTCGGGGGCTGGGCGGCGCGGCATGCGTCCGGTATATGCCGGCGATGCGCAAGTCGCAAGGCGCGCGACGCCGCCATGGCACGTTCCACCTCCCCACGGCACAATCGCGCCCCATGCTCACGCGCCTCTCGATCAAGGATTTCGCCGTCGTCCGCGCCACCGAGCTGGAGTTCGGCGCGGGCATGACGGTGATCTCCGGCGAGACCGGCGCCGGCAAGTCCCTGCTGGTCGATGCGCTGGGCTTCCTGTCCGGCGCGCGCGCCGACAGCGGCATGGTGCGCCACGGCGCCGCACGCGCCGAGCTCGATGCCGAGTTCACGCTCGCGGGCACGGCCGGCGCGGCGGAGTGGCTGCGGCTGCAGGAGTTCGACGAGGGCGAGGCCTGCCAGCTGCGCCGGACCCTGCGCGCCGATGGCGGTTCGCGTGCGTGGATCAACGGGCGGCCCGCCACGTTGTCGCAGCTGGGCGAACTGGCCGCGCTGCTGGTCGAGATCCATGGGCAGCACGAGCACCAGGCCCTGCTGTCCAGGCCCAGCCAGCTTGCGCTGCTCGATGCCTACGCGCGCCATGCCCCGCTGCTGCAGGCGGTTGCGGCCGCCGCGGCGCACTGGACGGCCCTGCTGCGCGAACGCGATCACCTTTCGCGCAGTGGCGACGTGGCCGACCGGAGCGACTGGCTGGCGCACCAGCTGGCGGAGCTGGAGGCGGAGTCGCTGGACCCCGACGCGATCGCGGAGCTCGATGCCGCGCACCGCCGCCAGGCCCACGCCGCCGGGCTGATCGAGGCCTGCGACGACGCGCTCGCACGGCTGGGCGGCGACGACGCCCTGCCCATGCAGCTGCAGCAGGTGCGCGGCACGCTGGGCCGCATGCAGGCGCACGAGCCGCGTCTGGCCGACGTGGACGGCATGCTGGAGGCCGCATCGATCCAGATCGACGAGGCGGCCGCGTTGCTCGACCGCATCCGTGCCGACCTCGACATCGACCCGGGCCAGCTCGAACTCCTGGAAGGCCGCCTGTCACGCCTGCACGAGCTGGCGCGCAAGCACCGCACCACGCCGGACGGGCTGGCCGCGCAGCGCGACGCGCTGGCGCTCGAACAGGCCGGGTTGCTGCATGCCGGCGAGCGCCTGCGCGTGCTGGCCGGCGAGATCGAGACGGCTGCGCTGGCCTGGCGGCGTGCGGCGGATGCGCTGGGCGCGTCGCGCCGCGACGCCGCGGGCCGCCTGTCGGCAGTCACCACGGCGCTGATCGCCGAGCTGGGCATGGGCGGTGGACGCTTCGAGATCACGCTGCAGCCGACCACCACCGACGGACCCGATGCAAGCGGCGCCGAGCGCGCGGACTTCATGGTCTCGGCCAATGCCGGGCAGCCACCGCGGCCGCTGCGCAAGGTGGCGTCCGGGGGCGAGCTGTCGCGCATTTCGCTGGCGATCGAGGTCGCGGCGCTCGGCCTCGACGCCGTGCCGACCATGGTCTTCGACGAGGTGGATTCCGGGATCGGCGGGGCGGTGGCCGAAATCGTCGGGCAGACGCTGCGCGCGCTCGGTGCCGAACGCCAGGTGCTGTGCGTCACCCACCTGCCCCAGGTCGCCGCGCAGGGCCACGCGCATTACCGGGTCGCCAAGGCGGAGTCGGCCGGCATGACGCAAAGCGAGGTCCAGCTCCTGGATGCGCGGCAGCGCCAGGAAGAGCTGGCGCGCATGCTGGGTGGCGTGGAAGTGAGCAAGGAGGCCCGCGCAGCTGCGGGACGGCTGATCCGCAACGTCAGGTAGGGCCACGAATCGCGCGGCGGGAACGCGAACTGGGAGCGGCTAGCGCTTCCTGCGCACGTACAGCACCAGCGAGTGCTCTTCCAGCACGTAGCCGTGGCGCTCGGCGATCTCGCGCTGCAGGCTTTCGATCTCGGCACTTTCGAACTCGATGACCGTGCCGGTGTCGACATCGACCATATGGTCGTGATGGCCGCCGCGGTCGAGCTCGTAGACGGCGGTGCCGCCCTCGAAATTGTGCTTCAGCACCAGACCTGCCGCCTCGAACTGGGTGAGCACGCGGTACACGGTGGCCAGGCCGATCTCGTCGCCGCCGTCGAGCAGGGCGCGGTAGATGTCCTCGGCACTCATGTGGTGGCGCGCGGACTTCTGTTCGAGC
>DATINB010000525.1:0-9389 GCA_035474775.1 Luteimonas sp. | reverse complement strand
TCCTCGATGTAGCCGAGCAGCGCGCTCGCGGCCGCCGTCGCAAGCGGCCGATCCTCGAGGCCGAAGCCGGTGAGGTCGTGCAGGCCGAAGAACTGCAGGAGCTGGCGGCGCCCGCTTTCGGCGTCGAACAGCCACGGCGCGCGGCGGCGCAGGCCGGTGCGCTCCTGCACCGCACGTGGCCAGCCCTCTTCATCGGGCACCAGCAGCTCTGCCGGGTCGAGGCGGGCCAGTTCCGCTTCCAGCGCGTCGTCCCCGACCACTTCGTTGGCGAGCAGGCGGCCGGCGGCCAGGTCCGCCCAGGCCAGGCCATAGCCGCTGCGTCCGCGCGCGATCGCGAGCAGCAACGTGTCGCGGCGTTCGTCGAGCAGGGCTTCGTCGGTCACCGTCCCCGGCGTGACCACGCGCACCACCTTGCGCTCCACGATGCCCTTGCTGGTCGCCGGGTCACCGATCTGCTCGCAGATCGCAACGGATTCACCCAACGCCACCAGCCGCGCCAGGTAGCCCTCGGCCGCATGGTGCGGCACCCCCGCCATCGGGATCGGTGCGCCGGCGGAGACGCCGCGCTGGGTCAGGGTGATGTCGAGCAACCGCGCCGCCTTGCGCGCGTCGTCATGGAACAACTCGTAGAAGTCGCCCATCCGGAAGAACAGCAGGACATCCGGGTACTCCGCCTTGGCAGCGAAGAACTGGCGCATCAGCGGCGTGTGTCCAGGTGCGCCGGGGTGCGTGGCTTGGGACTGGCTCATGCGCCGATTATCGGCCCGGGCGCTGCAATCCGTGACATCGCACACGAACCACACCGGCGATGTGGGTTTGACTCGTCCTGCCGGCCTCGATTCCCACAGTCCCCCGCAAGGCAGGCGGTCACCCGCATCGGGTGGCGCCCGCGGCTTCGCCGCCCATCCCTGTTCCAGGAGTGCCATCCCATGTCGCATTCTCCACCCATCCACCGCAGGTCCGTGCTGTTGCGCACGCTGTTGCTGGCCGTCGGGGCCGCTTCGAGTGCAGGCGCGATCGCGTCCGACACGTTCAGTCCCGCACTCGAGTTCGCCATGCAGCGCGATCTCGGCATCTTCCCGGCGCAGGTGCCCCAGTACCTGGGCGCCGAGCGCCTGGCGCAGGCGCAGGAGTCCGCCGCCCTGAAGCAGCGCAGCGATCACTACGCGGGGACGTGGGTCGAACGACGGCCCGACGGGCGCTTCCAGGCGGTGACCGCCTCGACCGCCATTGCGGCGCGGACCGCCATGCCCGGCGTCGAGGTGCGGCAGGTGCGCCACAGCCTGCGTGACCTCGATGCAGCCGTGGGACGGCTCAACGAACTGCAGGTGCTTGCGGTGGACGCCGGTGCCACGCTTGCCGGCGTGCGCGGCTGGAACGTCGACGTGATCCGCAACAGCGTGGTGGTCAGCGTGGCGCCGGATGCGTTGGCCAGCGGCGTGGCGTTCGTGGCCGCGAGCGGCGTCGATTCCAGCCTGGTGCGGATCGAGCGCGTCAAGGAGCAGCCCGAGATCCTCGCCACCATCATCGGTGGCCTCGAATACGTCATCAACAACCAGTCACTGTGCTCGATCGGGTTTTCGGTCACGCGCGGCGCGACCAAGGGATTCGCGACGGCAGGCCACTGCGGTACGCAGGGCAGCAGCGTGCGGGTCGGCGGCCAGGCGGTCGGCAGCTTCGCGGCGTCGCAGTTCCCGGGCAACGACCGGGCGTGGGTCAGCGTCGCCAGTTCGCATACGTTGCGCCCGTGGGTGAGCAATTACGGCGGGGGCAACGTGGTGGTGCGCGGCAGTACCGAAGCGCCCGTGGGCGCGGCCCTGTGCCGCTCCGGTCGCACGACGGGCTACCGGTGCGGGTCGATCACGGCCAAGAACGTGACGGTCAACTATTCGGTCGGCGCGGTGTACGGCCTGACCCGGACCAACGTCTGCACCGGGCGTGGCGATTCCGGCGGGTCCTGGATCACCGGGGCCGGCCAGGCCCAGGGCGTCACCTCCGGCGGCAACCTGCCCGCGGGCGCAAACGACAACTGCGGGGTGCCGACCGCACAGCGCCAGACGTTCTTCGAACGACTGAACCCGATCCTCTCCGGATACGGTCTCACGCTGGTCAGGGGTTGACGGAACAGGCCGGAGGGCCGCTGCGCGGGGCCCTCCGGCATTCCGTTCCGCGTCAACCGCGCGAGTCGGGCGTGAACAGCAGCACCGAAAGGGGCGGAAGCGACAGCGCCAGCTGGAACGGCTGCCCATGGATCGGCTGGACGTGGGCCGTGACGCCCCCCAGGTTGCCGATCCCGGAACCGCCATACACGGAGGCATCGGAGTTCAGCAGTTCGCGCCAGTGGCCACCCGCGGGGACCCCGACTCCGTAGCCGACATGCCGTTGCGGCGTCATGTTGGCGACCACCAGCACCGGCGCGTCGCCATTGCGGCCGTGGCGCAGGAACGCGAACACGCTGTTCGCGGCATCATTGCCGATCAGCCACTCGAAGCCCTCGGGATCGGCGTCGCGCGCGTGCAGTGCGGGCAGGCCGGCATGCAGACCGTTCAGATCGCGGACCAACTGCTGCACGCCGCGATGTTCCGCCTGGTCGAGATGCTGCCAGTCGAGCTGGGCATCGTGGTTCCACTCGCGTTGTTGCGCGAACTCGCTGCCCATGAACAACAGCTTCTTGCCAGGATGCGCCCACATGAACGCGAGGTAGGCGCGCAGGTTGGCGAATTGCTGCCATCGGTCGCCGGGCATCTTGCCGAGCAGCGATCCCTTGCCATGCACCACCTCGTCGTGGGACACCGGCAACACGAATCGCTCCGAGAATGCGTAGACGAGCCCGAACGTCATCTGGTCGTGGTGGTAGCGGCGGTACATCGGATCGCGTTCGATGTAGCCCAGGGTGTCGTGCATCCAGCCCATGTTCCATTTGTGGGTGAATCCCAGACCGCCTTGCGCCACCGGCGCACTCACGCCGGGCCACGCGGTGGATTCCTCGGCGATCACCATGGCGCCGGGGCATTCGGCTGCGACCACGTCGTTGAGCCGGCGCAGGAACGCCACGGTCTCGTAGTTCTCGCGGCCTCCATGCACGTTGGGAATCCATTCGCCGGCGTCGCGGCTGTAGTCGCGGTACAGCATCGACGCGACCGCGTCCACGCGCAGGCCGTCGACGTGGTACCGCTGCAGCCACTCCAGCGCACTGGCGATCAGGAACCCGCTGACCTCGTTGCGCCCGTGGTTGTAGATCAGCGTGTTCCAGTCCTTGTGGAAGCCCTCGCGCGGGTCGGCGTGCTCGTACAGGGCCGTTCCGTCGAAGCGCGCCAACCCATGGGCGTCGGACGGGAAATGGGCGGGCACCCAGTCGAGCAGCACGCCCACGCCCTCGCGATGGCACCGGTCCACGAAACGCGCGAAGCCTTCGGGCGCGCCATGGCGGGCAGTGGGGGCGAACAGGCCCAGGGGCTGGTATCCCCACGAGCCCCCGAATGGATGCTCGGTGATCGGCAACAACTCGACGTGCGTGAAGCCCATCGACGACACGTACGGGACCAGGCGGTCGGCGAGGGCGTCCCAGTCCAGCGGTCCGCCGGCTGCGTCATGCATCCACGACGCGGCATGGACTTCGTAGATGCTCATCGGCGCGGTCGCGCCGTCCCGGCGCGCCCGCTCCATCATCCAGTCTGAATCGGTCCATGCATACGGGCGCGGATCCGGCACTACCGAAGCGGTCTGTGGTGGCGCTTCCGTGGCGCGTGCCACGGGGTCGGCCTTCAGCGGCAGCCAGCTGCCATCCGCCGCCAGCAATTCGTACTTGTAACGGGCACCGGGGCCGACGCCAGGAACGAACAGCTCCCAGACGCCGGCGTCCGCGTGCAGGTGCATCGCGTGGTCGCGTCCGTCCCAGCCGTTGAAGTCGCCCACGACGGCGACGCGCGAGGCGTTGGGCGCCCATACCGCGAAGCGCACGCCGTCGACGCCATCGACCGCCACCGCATGCGCACCCAGCGTGTCGCCCAGGCGGAGGTGGCGGCCCTCGGCGATGAGGTGCAGGTCGAGCGGTCCGAGCAATGGGGCGCGTGCGGCCGCTTCGGGCGACGCCGGGTGCATGCCGGCCGGGGTATCACGCATCGTCGTCCTCCGCGATCAGCTCTTCGAGGAGGATGGCGAGCCCGCGCACCGGCACGTCGATCCAGCCCGGGCGGTTGGCCGCCTCGTAGGCGATTTCGTAGGCGCCTTTCTCGATCAGGAACAGCGCCACCAGCGGCCCGACGGCATCCGGACCGGCCCACGGATTGGACGCTGCCTCCAGCACGCGGCCATAGGCCGCGCGGAACTGCGCGCCAGCACGTTGGCGGAACCCGTGCACGAACGCGGCGAGGCGCTCGTCGGCCACCATCGCCGTGCCTTCCTCACCCCGTTCCAGCATGGCGGCGGCATAGTCCAGCGAGCGCAGGAAGCCGGCCACGTCGCGGAGCGGGCTGGTCTTGGCGCGGCGTTCCTCGGGCGGCCTCGCCGGCTCCCCTTCGAAGTCGATGATGTAGGCATCGTCCTGCACCACCAGGATCTGCCCGAGATGGAAGTCGCCGTGCACCCGGGTGCGCAACGTGCCCGGGGCTGCCGACGCCAAACGGCGCAGCACGGGCTCGATGCGCGGCCGCATGGCCTGCAGCTGCTGCTGGATCTCGCTGGGCGCGTCGATGGCGTCGAGCGCCCGGAAGGCGCGCTCGAGCTGGAAGCGCGCGCTGCCGCTCCAGTCCGCGATACGGTCCTCGCCGGCGACCTCCGGCGAGAACGCGCCATCGTCGCTGGACGCGGCCAGCGCCGCGTGCAGTTCGCCCAGGCGCGTCCCCACCGCGGTCGCGAACGCGTCGTATCCGCCCAGCAGTTCCGCGTGCCGGACCGGATCGTCCGCGGTCATGCGGTACTCGTCGTAGCTGCGATGCAGGTAGTCCAGCGTCCAGCGCCAGGCGTCGCCCTGGTTCTGCAGGAAGCCCTGCAGCACCATCAGTGTCGATGGCACGCCTTCGGCGTCCACGCGCACCACCTCGCCCAGGAGCGGCGCGATGTTCCGGTAGCCCTGGGCGGTGAGGTGGCGGCCCATCTCCGTCTCCGGGCTGATCCCGCTGGTGATGCGGCGGACCAGCTTGAGCACCGCCGCCGATCCGATCACCAGCGAGCTGTTGGACTGTTCGGCGGACAGCCAGCGCACCGGCTCGTCGCCGTCCAGCAGGCATGCGTCCAGATGGTCCGTGGCCTGGAAACGGATCTCGCCGTCGGGGGTCTGCAGCCGGGTGCCGGCCTTGAGGCCCGCGACCACGGCCGCGGCCAACGGTGCGGCGGCGAACGCGTCGGTGAGGAAGCCCACGTTGCGGCCACGGCGCACCCGGCTCAGGGCGAGCTGCTGCGGCAGCGCCGGCAGGTCCTCGGCCTCCCATGCGATCCCGAGCGGGAGCAGGTAGCGCTCGACCGCCGTGCCGCCTTCCCCGAGCGCCACTTCGACCTCGGACATCAGCAGGTCGCCGTCTCCTCCGGGGATCGGCGTGGCATAGGCGATGCGCACCGAGTCCACGCTGCGGTCCTTGGCCGCGAACCAGCGCCGGTTGCCGAGGTAGGTCGGCAGCACCTTGTGCTCGAGCAGCGCGCGCGACTTGCCGACGATGTCGTCGTCGGCCAGCGAGCCGCGCAGCACCAGCGTCTCGAACTCGGGCATCGCCTGCACCGGGGGCACGTGCCAGTCCGGCAGCACGCCGTCGATCACCAGCTGGAAGGCATAGAAGCCGTAGGCGGGCAGCGTGAGCAGGTACGAGAACTCCTTGCCGATCGGCGGGAACGGTGTGCCGCCGACGATCTCCACCGGCACCCGGCCGTCGAACATGGTCAGGTCCAGCTCGACCGCCTGCAGCGTGCGCGACAGGTTGGCCACGCACAGCACCAGCTCGTCGTTGAATTCGCGCAGATAGGCCAGGATCTTGCGGTTGCGCGGATAGAGGAAGGTCAGCGTGCCGCGGCCGAAGGCCTGGTAGCGGTTGCGCACCTCAAGCATGCGCCGGGTCCAGTTGAGCAGGCTGTGCAGGTCGCGCTGCTGGGACTCCACGTTGACGGTCTGGAAGCCGTACAGCGGGTCCATCAGCGGCGGCAGCACCAGTCGCGCGGGATCGGCGCGGGAGAAGCCGCCGTTGCGGTCGATCGACCACTGCATCGGCGTGCGGACGCCGTCGCGGTCGCCGAGGTGGATGTTGTCGCCCATGCCGATCTCGTCGCCGTAGTACAGCACCGGCGTGCCCGGCATGGTCAGCAGCAGCGAGTTCATCAGCTCGATGCGGCGGCGGTCGCGTTCCAGCAGGGGCGCCAGCCGGCGGCGGATGCCCAGGTTGATGCGTGCGCGCTGGTCGGCGGCGTAGGTCTGCCACAGGTAGTCGCGCTCGCTGTCGGTAACCATCTCGAGCGTGAGCTCGTCATGGTTGCGCAGGAAGATCGCCCACTGGCAGTTCTCCGGGATCGCCGGGGTCTGCCTCAGGATGTCGCTGATCGGGAAGCGGTCCTCGCGCGCGATCGCCATGTACATGCGCGGCATCAGTGGGAAATGGAACGCCATGTGGCATTCGTCGCCGTCGCCGAAGTACTGCTGGGTGTCCTCCGGCCACATGTTGGCCTCGGCCAGTAGCAGGCGGTCGGGGTAGTTGGCATCCACCTCGGCGCGGATCTTCTTGAGGATCGCGTGGGTCTCGACCAGGTTCTCGTTGCTGGTGCCCTCGCGTTCGATGAGGTACGGCACGGCATCCAGGCGCAGGCCGTCGACGCCCATGTCCAGCCAGAAGCGCATGACGCGCAGGACCGCCTCCAGCACCTCGGGATTGTCGAAGTTGAGGTCGGGCTGGTGCGAGTAGAACCGGTGCCAGTAGTACTGCCCGGCCACCGGGTCCCAGGTCCAGTTGGACTTCTCGGTATCGCAGAAGATGATGCGGGTGCCGGCCAAAGCCTGGTCGCTGTCCGACCACACGTAGAAGTCGCGCTCCGGCGAGCCCTTGGGCGCGTTGCGCGCCGCCTGGAACCATTCGTGCTGGTCGGACGTGTGGTTGATCACCAGTTCGGTGATGATGCGCAGCCCGCGGCGGTGGGCCTCGTCGAAGAAGCGGCGCACGTCGTCGAGGTTGCCGTAGTCGGCGTGCACGCCGCAGTACTCGCCGATGTCGTAGCCGTCGTCGCGCCGCGGGGACGGGTAGAACGGCAGCAGCCACAGCGTGTTGACGCCGAGGTCGGCGATGTAGTCGAGCTTGGCGATGAGGCCTGCGAAGTCGCCGACGCCGTCGTCGTTGGAATCGAAGAACGACTTCACGTGCAGCTGGTAGATCACCGCGTCCTTGAACCACAGCGGATCCGGGGTGGAGGCATCGTGCGCGTGCCCGGCCGGGCGGGACGATGGTGGAACCATGGGTGTCGTTGCAGTCATCGTGCAGCCTCCGGCGCTTGGCCGTTCTCGGTGCGTCCAGGGCCGACACGCCAGATGGCGAACGGGAGTTCGGCAGGATCCAGCCGCACGCGCTGCTGCTTGCCCTGCCACGTGGTGCGGGTGCCGCGCCAGAGGTCTTCGACCTGCAGGGCGCCATGGTCCGGCAGGCCGAATTCCCACAGCGGCAATTCGAAGTCGGTTTCCTGCACATTGAACGGATCGAGGTTGATCGCGACCAGCACGATGTCATCGTGGCTGCCACGGCGCTTGCCGAAATACAGCACGTTGTCATTGGCGGCGTTGTAGAACCGCACCCCGAGGTGGGTCTGCAACGCAGGGTTCAACCTGCGCAGGAGGTTGAGGCGGGTGATCTCGGCGACGATGTTGCCGGGGCGGTCCCAGTCCCAGGCGCGCAGCTGGTACTTCTCGGAGTCGAGGTAGTCCTCCTTGCCTGCCTTGAGTGGCGTGGCCTCGCACAGCTCGAAACCGCTGTACATGCCCCACAGGCCGGACAGCGTGGTCGCCAGCGCCGCCCGCACCAGGTGACCGGCGCGGCCCGAGTCATGCAGGAACACCGGGTTGATGTCCGGCGTGTTGACGAAGAAGTGCGGGCGGAAGAACTCACTGGGTGCGCCGTCGGCCAGCTCGGTCATGTATTCGATCAGCTCTGCCTTGCGGTTGCGCCAGGTGAAGTAGGTATACGACTGCGAGTAGCCCACCTTGGCCAGCCGGTACATCAGCTTCGGTCTGGTGAAGGCTTCCGACAGGAAGACGACGTCGGGGTGGGTGGCGCGGATGTCGCCAATCATCCATTCCCAGAACGGGAACGGCTTGGTGTGCGGATTGTCGACCCGGAACAGGCGGACCCCCTCGTTGACCCAGAACGCCACCACGTCGCGCAAAGCCGTCCAGAGACCGGGAATCGATCCGCTCGCGTAGAAATCGACGTTGACGATGTCCTCGTACTTCTTCGGCGGGTTTTCGGCATACCGGATCGAGCCGTCGGCGCGCCAGGCGAACCAGTCCGGGTGGTCACGGAGCCACGGGTGATCCGGCGAGCACTGGATCGCGAAGTCGAGCGCCAGTTCCAGGCCATGGGACGCCGCTGCGGAGACCAGCTGGCGGAAGTCGTCCAGCGTGCCGAGCTCCGGATGCACGGCGTCATGCCCGCCCTCGACCGCGCCGATGGCGTAGGGGCTGCCCGGTTCGCCGGGCTCGGCGGTCACGGAATTGTTGCGCCCCTTGCGGTTGCTGCGTCCGATAGGGTGGATCGGTGGCATGTACAGCACGTCGAAGCCCATGTCGCGGATCGCCGGCAGGCGCGCGATCACGTCGTGGAACGTGCCATGCGGTTGCACGCCATCGGCATTGGGCATCGCCTGGGAACGCGGGAACAGCTCGTACCAGCTGGAGAACCCTGCGGCGAGGCGCTCGGCTTCCACCGGGTACACCGTGGTGCAGCGCGCGAGGAAGGGGCGGCGGTCGTGACGCGCCATGGCGTTCGCGGTGTCCGGAGCCAGCAACAGCGCACTCCGGGCCTGCGGGTCGTCGGTGGCCTCCAGCGCATCGGCCAGTGTCGCCAGGGCATCGTTGCCACTGGCGTCGGCCGTGGCGCGCACCAGATGCAGCACCTCGTCGAGATCGACCCGGCTCAGGTTACCGGCAGCCAGCCGCTTCTCCAGGTCCATGCGCGCGGTGGCGAAATCGTCGCGCCACGCCTCCACCGTGAATTCATGCCGACCCAGGCGTTCCAGGGGGAACTCCCCGCACCAGCGATCATTGCCCAGGTGGCGCATGGCGACCTGGCGCCACTGCCGTTGGCCCGCGACCCGCCACAACACCGCCGCCGCCACGCGGTCGTGCCCGTCGGCAAGAATGTCGGCCTGCACCAGGACCTGGTCGCCCACGATGCGCTTGACCGGGAAGCGGCCATCGTCGAGCGACG
>DATINB010000524.1:0-2802 GCA_035474775.1 Luteimonas sp. | reverse complement strand
TCGACCCGGGCCATGGATGGCCCGATGGAGGGGCGCAGCAGACCCCGTCGCCCGGCGCCTGCCTCGCGAAGTCCTCCAAGGCCGCCCTTGACGTGGCGGTGGCACTGCGGGGACAGGGCACGGCGCATTCAGCGCACCGGACCCGTCCGCCCGGCGCTGGCCTTGCGCCTCCCCCGAGACCCGTCCGCCCGGCTGGCCCGTGCGCCTCCCTCCAAGACCCGCAATCGGCACTGCACGGCGCCATGCGACACTGCACGTGGCGGAGTCGGCCAGGCAGTCGCGTCATCGGCCCACTTCGGTGGGTCCGGTGCCGAGGAAAGTCCGGGCTCCACAGGGCACGGTGCCAGGTAACGCCTGGGCGGCGCGAGCCGACGGAAAGTGCAACAGAAAGATACCGCCGAACGCTCCAGCCCTTGCCGAAAGGCGGAGGCGGGAGGCGTGGCAAGGGTGAAATGGTGCGGTAAGAGCGCACCGCGAGCCTGGCAACAGGCCGGCACGGCAAACCCCACCGGGAGCAAGACCAAATAGGGACCCCATGACGTGGCCCGCGTCGGGTCCGGGTAGGTTGCTCGAGCGTACCGGTGACGGTGCGCCTAGAGGAATGACTGTCCACGACAGAACCCGGCTTATCGGCCGGCTCCGCCACCTCTCCCTGCGCGTGCCAGCGCCGTGCTCGACAGGCGTCCTGCAGGCTGCGCGCGCCCCGGACCGGGGCCATTTGCGCAAAGCGCACCTGCCCGGCGTCTCCGTTGCCAAGTGACGGTCGTCTGAAAACGGCGTGTCGGCATGTGAAGAAAGAGCGATGGCGATTCGTTCATTCTCAATATTTGAGACGAATCAGCAGCTTGTGGATAAAGCTTGAACAACTCTCTCAAGAGTGTCGCAAGTCATTGACGCAGCAGGCGAATTCACGGCTCGATGGCTGTTGACAACCCCCAGGACCACTCCTAAGGTGGCGACATGTGGGGAGACCGGGAATTTCGTGGTTTTTCTCCGCTCACAAGTCCGCCGTAGACGGACGCGAACGGGCAGGGTGACGTGTTCCAGGGTGAGACCGCCATCACGATCGACGACAAGGGGCGGCTGGCCATTCCGACCGGCTACCGCGAGCTGGTGGCGTCGACCTGTGGCAACCGCCTGGTCATCACCTACAACCCCTTCGATTCCGGTTCCCTCTACCTGTACCCGCAGGCGGTCTGGGAGCGGTTGCGCGACCAGGTCAACGCCATGTCGCGTACGCGCAGCGTCAGCCGTGCGCTGCAGCTGAAGCTGGTCGGCGCGGCGACCCCGGTGGAGCCGGACGGCAGCGGCCGGATCTCCATCCCGGCGAGTCATCGCAACGCGGTGGGCATCGAGAAGCGCGCGGTGCTGCTGGGCATGGGCGACAAATTCGAGTTGTGGAGCGAGCAGGCCCACCACGCACAGATCCGGCAGACGCTTGGCGATGCCGACCTGGGCGAGGACCTGGTCGACCTGCAGCTGTGACCGCGGGCGCGGATCCGGTGTCCGCGCAGCCGCCGTCCCTGCACCTGCCAGTCCTGCTCGGCGAGGTGATGGACGGGCTGCGCGTGCAGGCCGACGGAACGTACCTGGACGGCACGTTCGGCCGCGGCGGGCATGCGCGCGGAATCCTGGAATCGCTCGGCGACGGAGGCCGGCTGCTGCTGATGGACAAGGACCCCGACGCGATCGCGGCAGCCGGCGAGGCCTTCGGGCGGGACCCACGCGTCGCCGTGCGCCGCGGCAGCTTCGCCGACATGGGCACCTGGGACGCGGCGCAGGCCGGGCTCGACGGCGTGCTGCTCGACCTCGGCGTGTCCTCGCCGCAGCTGGACGTGGCCGAGCGTGGTTTCAGTTTCGGCCGTGACGGCCCGCTGGACATGCGCATGGACCCCGAGGCCGGCGAGAGCGCGGCGCAATGGCTGGCCCGTGCCGACGAGGGCGCCATCGCCGACGTCATCTGGAGCTACGGCGAGGACCGCATGAGCCGGCGCATCGCCCGTGCCATCGTCGCCGCGCGCGCCTCGACGCCACTGGAGCGCACCGGGCAGCTCGCCGAGCTGGTGGCCGCGGTGGTGCCACGCCGCAAGCCGGTGCGCGGGCAGAAGGAGGTGCATCCGGCCACCCGCACCTTCCAGGCGATCCGCATCCACATCAACCGCGAACTCGACGACCTGGCGCTCGGGCTGGATGCCGCGCACGCGGCCTTGAAGCCGGGTGGTCGCCTGGCGGTGATCAGCTTCCATTCGCTCGAGGACCGCATCGTCAAGCGCTTCATCGCCCGGCATGCGAAGGAACCTGCGGGCAACCGCCGTCTCCCGGCGCCCGGGGCGTTCGTGCCCACGCTGCACGCGATCGGCGATGCGACCAAGGCGGGTTCGGCCGAACTCGCCGCCAATCCGCGCGCGCGGAGCGCGGTGCTGCGCGTGGCCGAGAAGGCCGGGGCCGCGGCATGACCCTGCGCATCCTCGTGGCGGTGCTGCTGGCCGGCAACATCATCGCCGCCATCGGCGTGGTGCATGCCCGGCACCAGCATCGCCAGCTGTTCGTGCAGCTCACGCGCCTGAGCCACGACCGCGACGAGCTCAATGTCGACTTCGGCCGGCTGCAGCTGGAGCAGGCCACCTGGGCCGAGAGCAACCGCATCGACCAGGTGGCGCGTGCGCGGCTGGGCATGAAGTTCCCGGAAGCCGGCGAGATCGTGGTGGTGCGGCCATGAAGTTCGCCGCCAACCGCAATGGCATCAAGAAGCCGCGCAACCGCGCGCAGTTCGACCTGCGCGGGCGGCTCAGGATCGTGGCC
>DATINB010000523.1:0-4780 GCA_035474775.1 Luteimonas sp. | reverse complement strand
CGATGTCGCTGCCGCGCCGCACGCCGCCATCGACCAGCACTGGCAGCCGGCCGGCCACGGCGGCCAGCACCTGGGGCAGGGCCTGCAGGGTCGGGATGGCGCCATCGAGCTGGCGGCCGCCGTGGTTGGACACCACGATGGCGTCGACGCCCAGCGCCAGGAGCCGCCGCGCGTCATCGGCGCGGCTCACGCCCTTGACGATCAGCTTGCGCGGCCAGCGTTCGCGGACCTCGGCCAGGCGCGCCCAGTCGAACGACGGGTCGTAGCTGCGGCCGACCGACGAGGCGATCGCCGTCGCGCTGGTGGCCGTGGCCTCCAGCCCGCGCAGGTTCTCCATTACCGGCATGCCGTGGCGCAGCATGTCCAGCGCCCAGCGTGGCCGCGAGGCGAAATCCCGCACGTTGCGCATCGAGAAGCGGAACGGGATGGCGAAGTGGTTGTGGAAGTCGCGTTCGCGCTTGCCTCCCACCGGCAGGTCAACCGTGATGACCAGCGCCTCGTAATCGGCGGCGCGGGCGCGTTCGATCAGTTGCCAGAAAAAGTCGCGGTTGCGCAGCACGTAGGCCTGGAACCACAGCCGTCCGGGTGCCTGGTCGGCGATGGTCTCGATGGCGGTGGTGGCGCTGCTCGACAGTGTGTAGGGGATGCCTATCTTCGCGGCCGCGCGCGCCAGCGCCAGGTCGGCGCCCCGGTGGCCGAACCCGGCTGCGCCGGTTGGCGCGACGACCGCCGGCAGGCCGGCCTCGGCACCCACCAGCTGGCAGCGCGTGTGGGCCCCGGCGACATCCACCAGCACGCGCGGCGACAGGCGCCAGCCGTTGTACGCGGCGCGGTTCTCGACCAGCGTGACCTCGTCCTCCGCGCCGCCGTCGTAGAAATCGAACACCGCGCGTGGCAGCCGACGCCGCGCCAGCGCGCGCAGGTCGTCGATGCTGTAGCAGCCGGCGGCGTCGCGCGGCACCGGTCTCGCCCGGGTGTTCACGCGGTTTGCGCCTCGGGGTGCGCCGCGTCCCTGGCGCGCGGCATGCCGTCGTCGTGGAAGAAGCGCGTGGCCATGACCTGGCAGCGTTTGATCAACCGCGGCTCGTCCGGACGGTAGTCGGGGATCGCGTTGTGGATCGTGCCCATGTTGTCCCACATCAGCAGGTCGCCGACCTGCCAGCGATGGGCGTGACGGTACTCGGGGCGGGTCTGGTGCGCGAACAGGAAGTCCAGCGTGCGCTGGCTCTCCCCCTCGTCCAGCTCGTTGATGCGCACGGCATAGCCGGGGTTGCAATAGAGCACCTTGCGGCCGGTGATCGGGTGCGTGAGGAACAGCGGGTGCGACACCGGGGGCTTGGCCGCACGCTGCACCGCCGTGAGCGGCGGGCGCGTGCTGCCGCGTTCGCGCCGCATCATTTCCCAGAACTTGTCGAAGTCGTGCAGCACGGTCATGCCGTCGAGTCGCCGCCGGAAGTCCTCCGGCAGGCCATCGTAGGCGGCGTGCATGTTGCAGAACTCGGTGTTGCCCAGGGGCTGCCCGTCGCGGTGCGGGATCTTCATGCCGTAGAGGACGTTGGTGAAGGCGATCATCCGGCTGTAGGACATGTCGGTGTGCCAGTCCTGGCCGGCGTCGGACAGGCCGATCGGCTTGCCGTTCTCGACGATGTTCGACAGCACCATCACCTCCGGCAGGCCCGGTTCCTGGTACAGACCGGAGACGTTGACCTCCAGCTGACCGAAGCGCTGGGAGAAGTCGCGCAACTGGCGTGCGGTCAGCGTCTGCCGTGGGTAGCTCAAGACACCATGACGGCCCAGCGCCTGAAGCAGGCTCTGGAAGTCCGCCTCGGACAGCGGGCGGGAGAGGTCAAGGTCCTCGACGCGGGCGCCGAGCGTGGCGCCGGAGGGGATGATGCGGAAGGTCATGCGGGTTGCCTCTGGAGAGTGGGGGGTGGCTGGAGGTGACCGGGGTGCAGGTCAGAAGGCCGCGTCCAGCAGCGCGCGCACCTCGTGCGCGCCGCTCACGGGACGCGGGTTGTAGTGGAGGCCGCGCTCGCGCATCGTCTTGGCCGCGATGCGCTCCAGTGCGGCGGCCGGCACGCCGATGTCGCGCAGGCGGGTCTGGACGCCGGCGGCGGCCTGCAGCGCGCGCAGCGCCGGCACCACGGCAGCGGCCTCTGTGCCTACGCCCAGGACGACGCCGGCGCGGGCCAGGGACGCTCCGGCGGCATCGGCGTTGAACGCCACCGCATGCGGCAGCATCACCGCGTTGGCGTCGCCGTGACCGACGCCGGCGACGGCGCCGATGGCATGGCAGATCGCGTGGTGCAGGCAGGTGCGCGCGTTGAGCAGCACGCGTCCCGAGAGGTGCGCCGCGTAGAGCAGCCGGCCCCGCGCGGCGGCATCGCCGGGTCGCCGATGCACGGCGGGAAGCGCCTCGGCGAAGCGGGCGATCGCGTCCAGGGCGATGGTCTCCGCCAGCGGCGAACGCTCGCGCGAGTAGAGGCCTTCGATGCAGTGCGCCAAGCCGTTCATCCCGGTGGCGCACATCAGCGCGGCCGGCACGTCGAGGTTGGCCGCCGGATCGACGAGCACCAGCCGCGCGGCCAGCCGGATGTCGGAGAACAGCAGCTTGGCACCGTCCTCGTCGCGCACGCCCAGGCTGGCCGTGACCTCGGCGCCCGAGGCGGTGCCTGGGACGGCCACGATGGGCAGCTTGTCGGCGCGCAGCGGGGGCGCCACCAGCGTCGCGGGCGGGGTGAAGCGCACCGCGTGGTCGGCCAGCCGCCCGCCCTCGGACAGCAGCAGCGCCACGGCCTTGGCCGTGTCCGAGGCGCTGCCGCCGCCCACCGCGATGAAGCCGTCGATGCCGGCGTGACGGGCCTGCGCCGCCAGGCGTTCGACCAGCGCGACGCTGGAATGCGCCGGCACCGCGTCGGCCAGCAGATGGAAGCGGCCGTCAAGCGCGCTCAGCACGCGCGCGAACAGGGCCGAGTCCCGCGTGCGGGCACCGGCCAGCAACATCGGCCGGCGGATGCGCAGCAGCGGCAGTTCCGCGCGCAGGGCGTCGACGGCGCCGGCGCCGAAGACCAGGCGCGTAGCAGGGCTCTGGTGCACGAAGGACGTGGGGGCATCGGTCATGGCGGTCATGACGCTCGGGCCGGCGCGCCGGTCAGGTCCACGGCCGGCACGAGGCGCTGCTCGGCGATGAGCCACCCGCCTTCCGCGTCGCGCTGGAAGCGGGTGGTGGTCAGGTTCAGACGCAGCGGGCCGTCGCATGACGCAATCGCGCCGTCGGCGGCGGCGGCATAGCGGTAGGCGGTCATGTAGGCCTCGAGCACCGCGCAGTCGCCCTCCAGCATGGCCACGTAGGCGTTGCTCAGGACATGGCGCGTGTCCTGGTCGGCAGGCCGGGCGCGCAGGGCGGCTTCGATCTGCGCCTTTCCCGTCAGCCACCGGCCCTGGCGTAGCCAGCGCGCATCGTCGGCGAACAGCGCAAGCATCGACTCGTAGCGGCGCTCGTCCATCTGGTGGAAGAAGCGATGCAGATGCTGGGTCAGCTCGGGCAGCAGGGCGGCGGCGGGGCTCGATGGCGGGTGGTGGGTCATGTGCGGTGTCTCCGGGTTTCAGTCTAGGAACGGTCTTGCCGCGCCGAGCACCCGATAAGAGAATCCGAGGTTTCCAATCTCGAAACCACCACTACCCGTCCATGGACCGTCTGCGCAGCCTCCAGGTGTTCACCGAAGTCGCCCGCTGCGGCAGCTTCTCACGAGCGGCGATGCAGTTGTCGCTGTCGAAGGCCACGGTCACCAAGCAGGTCGCCGCGCTGGAAGCCGACATGGGTGCCCAGTTGCTCAAACGCAGTTCCAGGCAGGTCGCGCTGACCGAGGCCGGCGCGCGCGTGCTGGCCTCCGCACGCGACCTGCTGGAGCGCTACGAGGCCATGGAGGGCGAAGTGCGCGACGCCGTGAACCTGCCGCGCGGCGCGATCCGTGTCGGCACGCCGCCGTCCTTCGGCGCGCACCACCTGATGGGCGTGGTGGGCGAATTCACCACCCGCTACCCGGACATCGAGGTCACCGTAGTGCACGACGACGGTCGCTCCGACCTCGTGGCCGAGGCGCTCGACCTGTCGATCCGCATCGCCGCGTCCCTGCAGGATGCGAGCTACGTGGCGCAGTTGCTCATGCGCTCGCCGCAGGTGGTCGTGGCGGCCCCTGCCTACCTGCGCCGCCACGGCCGACCGGCCACCATCGACGACCTCGCGCGCCACAACTGCCTGGTGCACACCGTCAAGTCCGAATCGGGACTCTGGCGATTCGAGGGCGAGCCGCCACGCGAGGTCCGGGTGCGTGGCACCCTGCGCTCCAACCTGGGCGACGCGCTCAAGCAGGCGTCATTGCTGGGCGCCGGCATCTCGGTGCATCCGCATTACATGGTGTCGGAGGAAGTGCGCGCGGGCCGCCTGGAAGCGCTGCTCACCGATTGGCGGCCTGAAGCGATGGACATCCACGTGGTGTTCTCGACCCGCCGCAACATGCCCACGCGCGTGCGGCACCTGCTGGAATTCCTGAAGGAGTGGGGCCGCCATCCACCGACCTGGGCGCAACCGGCCGCCCCTGGCGCGACCGCCTGACGAGTCGTCCAGGCCGAACCCGTACCGGATGGCCGCTGGCAGCATCGGCCGGCGACGTCGAAACGTGGTCGGCCCGGACGCGGTCGCGGGCCCGGGCGAACGTCAGCCCGGAATGCGGCTGGCCACGCGGATCGCCTCCGCGAGTTCGGAGAGTTCACCGGTGTG
>DATINB010000522.1:0-8605 GCA_035474775.1 Luteimonas sp. | reverse complement strand
CGCGACCTGGTCAATGCCCTGATCCATCTCGCGCAGCGCCGTCTGGTGCTGGTCACGCCGTACTTCGTGCCCGACGATGCCACGCTCAACGCGATCCGGATGGCGGCGCTGTCGGGCGTGGACGTGCAGCTGGTGCTGTCGGCGACCAGCAACCAGGCGCTCACCGCGTGGGCGCAACGCGCGTACTACGCCGAGCTGCTCGATGCCGGCGTGCGCATCGCGCTGCACCGGCCACGCTTCCTGCATGCCAAGCACATGAGCGTCGACGACGACATCGCGCTCATCGGCTCGATCAACCTCGACATCCGCTCGTTCGCGCTCAACGCCGAGTTGGGGCTGGTCTGCTACGACCGCGACGTGGTGCGCCGCATGCGCGCGATCGAGGCGTCGCTGCTGGCCGACTGCGACGTACTGGTGGCCGGCGACTGGCACGGCCGCGCACCGTGGCGGCGCAGCCTGGAGGGCATCGCGCGGCTGGCGGATTCGTTCCTGTAGCTGCGCGTACACTGCGGCGCGTCGGGTCCCGAGGAATCGCATGCTGCCGGGCTGGGTGTTGCTGCTCGTCTCAGTGGGCTACGCCGCGCTGCTCTTCGGTGCCGCGTGGTGGGGCGACCGCAATCCGTTGCACACGCGCCCTGGCGCCACCTGGCTCCGGCCGGTGGTCTACAGCCTGTCGCTGGCGGTGTACTGCTCGTCGTGGACGTTCTATGGCGCGGTGGGCACCGCCGCGCGCAGCGGCCTGGGTTATTTCGCGATCTACCTGGGGCCGCTGCTGCTGCTGCTGTTCGGCTGGCGGCTGCTGGAGCGCCTGGCGCTGATCGCGCAGACCCAGAACACCGTCTCGATCGCCGACTTCATCGCTGCGCGCTATGGGCGTTCGCAGCGGTTGGCGGCACTGGTGACGCTGATCGCGCTGCTGGCCGCGGTGCCGTACCTCGCGCTGCAGTACAAGGCGGTGGCGGTGAGCCTGAGCGTGCTCAGCGGCCGCACCACCTCGGACACGACGCTCGGCGATCCCGCGCTGTACGTGGCGGCGCTGATGGCGCTGTTCGCGATCCTGTACGGCACCCGCCAGGTCGATGCCACCGAGCACCGCCCCGGACTGGTACTGGCGATCGCACTGGAATCGCTGGTCAAGCTGGTGGCACTGATCGCGGTCGGCATCTTCGCCATCGGCTGGCTGTCGGCGCACGACCTGCCGCTGGTGGACGCCACGCGGGCCTTGGTCGGCGACGGCCCGCCCGCCGGTTTCATCGGCCAGACGCTGCTGGCCTTCACCGCCATCCTGTGCCTGCCGCGTCAGTTCCACGTGGCCATCGTCGAATGCGTGGATGTCGCCGACATCCGCCGCGCGCGCTGGATGTTCGGCGGCTACCTGGTGCTGGTCTCGCTGGCGGTGCTGCCGATCACCGCCGCGGGCCTGGCCCTGTTCGACGGCGAGACACGGGTGTCGGCGGATACCTTCGTGCTGGCGCTGCCGCTGGCCGAACAGCGCGACACGCTGGCGCTGTTCGCCTACCTGGGAGGATTCTCGGCGGCCACCGGCATGGTGATCGTGGCCAGCGTGGCGCTGGCGACCATGGTCAGCAACGACCTGATCATGCCCCCGCTGCTGGCGCGCGGCTGGGCGCAGCGCCACGGCGGCAACGTGGCGTCCACCGTGCTGTGGATCCGCCGCTTCGCGATCATCGGCTTCGCGGCGCTGGCCTACGGGTATTACCGGGTCAGCGGCAGCGACACCACCCTGGCCGCGTATGGGCTGATGTCGTTCGCGGCGGTGGCGCAGTTCGCACCGGCGCTGATCGGCGGGCTGTACTGGCGCGGCGCCAGCCGGCAGGGCGTGGAGGCCGGGCTGCTGCTCGGCTTCTCGATGTGGATGTACACCCTGCTGCTGCCGACGCTCACCGATGCCGGCTGGTTCGATCACCGCTGGGTCGAGCATGGGCCCTTCGACATCCGCTGGCTGCGGCCCCGGCAGCTGTTCGGCCTGCTGGGCTGGGATCCGCTCACCCACGGCACGTTCTGGTCGCTGCTGCTCAACACCGGTGCGCTGTTCCTGGTCTCGGCACGCTGGCGGCCGGGCTTCGACGAGCGGCTGCGCATCGCCCCGTTCCTGGATCCCTATGCGACCTCGCGGGAGACCGTCGGCAGCGGCGTGTCGTACAGCGGCGTGCAGGTCGGCGACCTGCTCACCTTGACCGGGCGCATCGTCGGCGAGCGCACCGCGCACCGCGCATTCCGCGACCACGCGACCGCTGGCGGCCGCGCACTGCAACCGACCGCGGCCGCGGACCGCAGCTGGGCGCAATTCACCGAGCGCCTGCTGGCGGCCGCGATCGGCACCTCGTCGGCGCGGCTGGTGCTGACCAGCGCGCTGAAGGGTTCCGGCATGGACGTGGCCGAGGTCGTCGCCGTGCTCGACGAGGCCGGCCAGGACCTGCGCTTCAACCGCCAGATCCTGTCCAGCACGCTGGAGAACCTCGACCAGGGCGTGAGCGTCGTCGACCGCAACATGCGCCTGGTGTCGTGGAACCGGCGCTACCAGGAACTGTTCGAGTATCCCGATGGCATGCTCTACGTCGGCCGGCCGGTCGCCGACCTGATCCGCTACAACGCCGAGCGCGGGGAACTCGGCGGTGGCGAAGTCGTCGCCGACGCGATCACCGTGGACGTCCAGGTAGCCAAGCGCATCGGGTACATGCGCGCCGGTTCGCCGCACGTCTTCGAGCGCGTGCGCGCGTCCGGGCAGGTGGTGGAGATGCGCGGGCAACCGCTGCCGGGGGGTGGCTACGTGACCAGCTACAGCGACGTCACCGAGTACAAGCGCGTGGAAACGGCGCTGCGCGAAGTGAACGAGACGCTCGAGCAGCGCGTCGCCGACCGTACCCGCGAGGCCGAACAGGCGCAGGCGTCGCGCACCCGCTTCCTGGCCGCGGTCAGCCACGACGTGCTGCAGCCGCTCAACGCCGCCCGGCTGTTCGCCTCGGCCCTGCGCGAGAGCGACTCCGTGGCCGAGCAGCGGCACCTCGCCGAACGCGTCGACACCTCGCTGCGCGCCGCGGAGGAACTGCTCGACGGCCTGCTCGACGTGTCGCGGCTCGACGCCGGTGCGCTCAAGCCGGAACTGGCCGCCTTCGATGCCGGCGACCTGCTGCGCCAGCTGGCCGCCCAGTCGGCGCCGATGGCGGCCGCGCGCGGCATCGGCCTGCGCGTGCACGCGCGCCCGTTGCCGGTGCTGAGCGATCCGCGCCTGCTGCGCCGCGTGCTGCAGAACTTCCTCGCCAACGCGCTGCGCTACACCCGCGAGGGGCGCATCGTGCTGGCGGCGCGCCCGCGCGGCGACCAGATCGAATTGCAGGTCTGGGACACCGGCCCGGGCATCCCCGACTACCACCTCAAGCAGATCTTCGTGGAGTTCTACCGCTACGAGCAGCCCAGCAACTGGGACGAGCAGGGGCTCGGCCTGGGACTGTCGATCTGCCAGCGCATCTCGCACGTGCTCGACCATCCGCTGCACGTGCGTTCGCGCACCGGTCGCGGCAGCATGTTCTCGATCCGCGTGCCGCGCACCGCGCACGCGGCACCGATCGCGGCGCCTGCGCAGGAAGCACTGCCGGACTCCCTCGCCGGCATGCGCGTGCTGTGCGTGGACAACGATCCCGACATCCTCGCCGGCATGGCGGTGCTGCTGGGGCGCTGGAAGATCGACGTGCTGCGGGCATCCACCGTGGACGAGGCGCTGGCCTGCATGGCCGGCAGGCCCGACGTGCTGCTGGTGGACTACCACCTGCACGATCGCCTCGACGGCATCGACACCCTGGACGCCCTGCGCGCCGGCGACACGGGCATCCCCGGCGCGCTGCTCACCGCCGACGGCAGCGAGCCGGTCAAGCAGGCCGCGCGCGCGCGCGGTTACCGGGTGCTGACCAAGCCGATCAAGCCGGCGTCGCTGCGCGCGTTCCTGGCGGCACAGCGCGGACCGGCGGCGGCGTCGCGCCTGGCTCCCGGACAGTCGCCCCGCTTGCCGTGACCTCGACCACCGTGAACCTCCGTGGCGGCGGAGGGCGCGCGATGCGTGGAGCCGGCCTGAAGGCCCGCAGGGCCAGTCGGCGGACTCCGTCGCGGGTCCTCCATCGCCCTCGGGCGGCCTCAGTCGGCCTCTTCGGGCTGCGGCACCACCGCACCCGGATCCAGCGCCAGGCGCCCGGCGATGAGCACCGCCTGGGTGCGGTTGGAGGCGCCGAGCTTGCGCAGCACCGCGGTCATGTGCGCCTTGACGGTGGCTTCGGACACGCCCAGTTCGTAGCCGATCTGCTTGTTGAGCAGGCCCTCGCCGAGCATCTGCAGCACGCGGAACTGCTGCGGGGTTAGGTCGCGCACCCGCTGCGCGGCGTCGTGTTCGTCGGCACCGGCCGCGGGTGCCGCGTGCGCGGCGGCCGGTGCCCAGCGGTCGCCGTCCAGCACCTGCACCAGTGCCTGGCCCAGCGTGGTGGCGTCCACCGACTTGGGGATGAAGCCGACCGCGCCATGGTCCAGTGCGCGACGCATGACGCTCGGTTCCTCGCGTGCCGACACCACCACGATCGGCAGCTGCGGGTGCAGCGCACGCAGGTGCACCAGCGCGCTGAAACCCTGCGCACCGGGCATGTTGAGGTCGAGCAGCAGCAGGTCGGCGTCGGGATCGGCGTCCACGATCGTGTACAGCGCAGCCACGCTGTCGGCCTCGCGCAGCGTCGCCCCGGGCAGCAGGCGCGCCACGGCGCCGCGCAACGCCTCGCGGAACAGCGGGTGGTCGTCGGCGATCAGCAGCGTCGTCATGTCGGGCCGGGATGCCGGAAGGAGTCGGGGTGCCGACGCATTCACGCGCCGCGGCGGTTGCCGAGCAGCGCGTCGATGACCGACGGATCGGCCAGCGTGCTGGTGTCGCCGAGCTGGTCGGGCGCGTCCTCGGCGATCTTGCGCAGGATGCGGCGCATGATCTTGCCCGAGCGCGTCTTCGGCAATCCCGGCGCCCACTGCAGGTGGTCGGGTGCGGCGATCGGGCCGATCTCGCGGCGCACGTGCGCGACCAGCTCGCGACGCAGCGCCTCGCTGCCGGCCTCGTCGCCGGGCTGTTCGCCCGCGATCAGGGTCACGTAGGCGTAGATGCCCTGGCCCTTGATGTCGTGGGGGAACCCGACCACCGCCGCTTCCGCCACCTTGGGGTGCGAGACCAGCGCGCTCTCCACCTCCGCGGTTCCGATGCGGTGTCCGCTGACGTTGATGACGTCGTCGACGCGGCCGGTGATCCAGTAGTAGCCATCCGCGTCGCGGCGGCAGCCATCGCCGGTGAAGTAGGTGCCGGGGTAGGTCCGGAAATAGGTGTCGATGAAGCGCGCATGGTCGCCGTACACGGTGCGCATCTGGCCCGGCCACGAGTCGAGCAGCACCAGGTTGCCTTCGGCCTCGCCCTCCAGCTGCAGGCCGCCGGCATCCACCAGCGCCGGGCGCACGCCGAAGAACGGCAGCGTGGCCGAGCCGGGCTTGGTGTCGATCGCGCCCGGCAGCGGCGCGATCAGGATCCCGCCGGTCTCGGTCTGCCACCAGGTGTCGACGATCGGGCAGCGCGACTCGCCCACCACCTCGTGGTACCAGCGCCAGGCCTCCGGGTTGATGGGTTCGCCGACGGTGCCCAGCAGGCGCAGGGAGGCGCGCGAGGTCGCCTTCACCGGTCCGTCGCCTTCGCGCATCAGCGCGCGGATCGCGGTGGGCGCGGTGTAGAAGATCGTGACCTTGTGCCGGTCGATCACCTGCCAGAAGCGCGAGGCATCGGGATGGCTGGGGATGCCCTCGAACACCACCGCCGTCGCCGCGTTCGCGAGCGGGCCGTACACGATGTAGCTGTGGCCGGTGACCCAGCCGACGTCGGCGGTGCACCAGTAGACGTCGTCGGGCTTGAGGTCGAACACCGCTTCATGGGTGTAGCTCGCCCACAGCAGGTAGCCGCCCGTGGTGTGCAGCACGCCCTTGGGCTTGCCGGTGCTGCCCGAGGTGTACAGGATGAACAACGGGTCCTCTGCATTCATGCGCTCGGACTCGCAGGTGTCCGGCTGGCCGTCGACCACGGCGTCGAACCAGCGGTCGCGCGGCATCTGCATGTCGACGGTGCCGCCGGTGTGGCGCACCACCAGCACGGTCTCCACCGGGTCGGTGCCGGGCAGCTTCAACGCGGCGTCGACGTTCGCCTTCAGCGCGACCCTCCGGCCGCCGCGCAGGCCCTCGTCGGCGGTGATGACCAGCTTCGAGCCGCTGTCGGCGATGCGATCGGCGATCGAGTTGGGCGAGAAGCCCCCGAACACCACCATGTGGATCGCGCCGATGCGCGCGCAGGCCAGCATCGCCACCACGGCGTCCGGGATCATCGGCAGGTAGATGGTGACGCGGTCGCCCTTGCCGACGCCCAGGTTGCGCAGCGCGTTGCCGAGCCGGCAGACGCGCGCATGCAGGTCGCGGTAGCTGATGTGCAGCGGCTGGTCGGCCGGATCGTCGGGTTCGAAGATCAGCGCGGTCTTGTCGCCGTCGCGTTCGAGATGGCGGTCGAGGCAGTTGACGCTCGCATTGAGCTCGCCGTCGGCGAACCAGCGGATGCGGAAATCGTCGACGTCGAAGCTGACGTCGCGGATCTGCCGCGGCGCGCGCATCCACTGCAACCGGCCGGCGGCTTCGCGCCAGAACGCGTCCGGGTCGCGCACCGAAGCCTCGTACAGCCGCGTGTACGCGTCGCGCCCGATCGCCGCATCGGCCGCGAAGGCCTTGGGTACGGGATACAGCGCCTGGGGCTGGCTCATCGGACGACTCCGGATCTGCGTGCGGGGCAGTGTGCCGCATCGCCACCAAACCGGACCTAGACCTTCGTCTACGCCCCGCGCTTACGACCAAAGGCGAATTGGCGCGCCCGAGGGCAGCGCGCAGGCTGGCGCGGCCCGCCATCACGGCGGCATCACCACGCGCCATTTCCGGAGGGGAACATGACCGCACGACCAGGTCCCGAGAGGGCGCGGCTCGCCGTCGCCACGCACCGCCGCATCCTTGCGGCATCCGTCCTGTTCGCGCTGATGGCGCCCGGGGTGGCGTTCGCGCAGACCGCCAGGGAACAGGCGCTCGAGGCCCGCGTCGCGCAGCTGGAGCGGATGGTCGAACAGTTGGCCGCGCAGCAGCAGCAGACCCAGGCCAGCGTCAGTGAGGCGCAGACGCAGGTGTCCGAGGTGCGCGCCGCGCAGATCACGCCGGCTGCCACCGCCACGGTCGCGACCGCCACCGACGACGCCAAGCCGCGCATCCAGACGTCGCCGATCCTTCCGGGTGCCAATCCCGGCACGGCGTTCTCGTACGGCGGCTTCATCAAGATGGACACCATTGCCACCGACACCAGCGACGGCCGCATCGCCGACGGCTCATCCGGTCGCCTGTTCTACCTGCCGGCGTCGATCCCGGTCGGAGGCCCCACCGCCGAGGGCGGCGATGCCTACGTGGACTACCACGCGCAGTTCTCGCGCTTCTGGTTCAGCGCCGACCACGTCACCGCGGGTGGCGACAAGATCAAGGCCTACATCGAGGCCGACATGTTCGGTGGCGGCAGCAATGCGCTCGCCGGCAACGAGACCGCGACCAACACCTACGCGGTGTCCTTGCGCCAGGCCTACGTCAGCTACAACAACTGGCTGGCCGGCCAGACCTGGTCCAACTTCATGGACGTGGCCGCGCTTCCGGACGCAGTCGACTTCGTCGGCCCGACCGACGGCACGGTCTTCGTCCGCCAGGCACAGACCCGTTACACCAAGGGCGCTTGGTCGTTCTCGGCGGAGAACCCGCAGACCACGGTGACCCCGTACCTCAACGGCGCGGCGCGCTTCAACAGCGGCGACAACGCCTGGCCCGACGTCACCGCGCGCTGGCAGTCCAAGGGCACGTGGGGCCACTTCTCGGTGGCCGGCCTGCTGCGCCAGTTCAAGGCCGGCGACGCCACCGACACCGGCGCCTCGGTCAGCGTCTCCGGCCGCTTCAACCTCGGCGCCAACGACGACATCCGCTACGCCATCAACGGTGGCCAGGGCATCGGTCGCTACCTGGCGTTCGGCCTCGGCAGCGACGTGGTGGCCACCTCCGCGACCACGGGCGACATCGAGGCGGTCGACGGCTACGGCGCGTTCGCGGCCTGGCGCCACGCCTGGTCGCCCACGGTGCGCACCAACCTCATGTATTCGATGGCGCACTTCGACAACGACCGGTCGCTGACCGGATTCGGCGTGACCGAGCGCGCGCACTCGATGCACGCCAACGTCATCTACTCGCCGTTCCCGAAGCTCGACATCGGCGCCGAGCTGATCTACGGCGAGCGCTTCCTCGAGGACGACCGCGAGGGCGACCTCAAGCGCCTGCATACGCACGTCAAGTACAGCTTCTAAGTCGACCCGCCGCCCGTCCAGGCGGCGAACTCACACCGCAAGGGGAACCACAGCATGTCCACCGTCACAGCGCCGATTCCGAAGCCGCTGACCCAGGGCCACAAGAAGGTGATCTTCGCCTCCAGCCTGGGCACCGTCTTCGAGTGGTACGACTTCTACCT
>DATINB010000521.1:0-2133 GCA_035474775.1 Luteimonas sp. | reverse complement strand
CTTCCCGTTCCTGCTGGTCGACCGGCTGGTCGAGTACGAAGCCAACACGCGCGTGCTGGCGTACAAGAACGTCACCTTCAACGAACCGTTCTTCCAGGGTCATTTCCCCAAGCGCCCGGTGATGCCGGGGGTGCTGGTCATCGAGGCACTGGCCCAGGCCGGGGGCATCCTGACCCAGCTTTCGCAGGGCGGCGATGCCGAGGGCGGACTGTCGTACCTGGTCAAGGTCGACAACGCGAAGTTCTCGCGCATGGTGGTCCCGGGCGACCGCCTGGACCTCGATGTCTCCATCAAGCGCACCATCCGCAACATGACCCTGTTCTGCGGCGTGGCGCGGGTCGACGGACAGCAGGTCGCCTGCGCGGAGATCCTCTGCGCCGAGGTCCGTGACTGACGTGGCTGGCGTGCAGGTCCACCCCACGGCGGTGGTCGATGCGTCGGCGCGGCTTGGCGAGGACGTGTCGGTGGGGGCGTTCACCTACGTGGGTCCCGGGGTCGAGATCGGCGACCGCTGCATGGTCGGCCCGCACACCAGCATCCACGGCCCGACCTGCATCGGCCGCGACACGCGCATCGCGGGCCATGCCGCCATCGGCGGCGAGCCTCAGGACAAGAAATTCCGCGGCGAACGCGTCGAACTGCGCATCGGCGAACGCAACAGCATCCGCGAGTTCGTGACCCTCAACCGCGGGACCGGGGACGGCGGTGGCGCGACCTGCATCGGCGACGACAACTGGCTGCTGGCCTACACGCACGTGGCGCACGACTGCCGCGTCGGCAACCACTGCGTGTTCTCCAACAACGCCACCCTCGCCGGCCACGTCGAGGTCGGCGACCACGTGATCCTGAGCGGCTTCGCCGCCGTGCACCAGTTCTGCCGCATCGGCGAGCATGCCTTCATCGGGATGGGCGCGTTCGTCAGTGGCGACGTGCCGCCGTTCGTGATGGTGGCGCAGGAAGGCTACGGCCGTCCGCGCGGCGTCAACATCGAGGGGCTCAAGCGCAGGGGGTTCGACAAGGATCGCGTGGCGGCGATCCGGCGCGCGTATCGCGCGCTGTACGTCGCCGGCGACACGCTGTCCGTGGCGCGCGAGCGGGTCGCGGAGATCGCCCGCGGGAGCGACGACGTGCGGCGCTTCCTTGACTTCATCGAACGCGGCGAGCGGCCGCTGTTGCGGTGAACGTCCCGCTGCGCATCGCGCTGGTGGCTGGCGAGGCGTCGGGCGACCAGCTCGGCGCGGGCCTGATCCGGCAACTGCGGCTGCGCCATCCCGACGCCCTGTTCGCGGGCATCGGCGGCGACGCCATGCACGGGGCCGGTTTCGACGCCTGGCATGCCTCCAGTGAACTCGCGGTCATGGGCCTGAGCGAGGTGCTGGCGCACCTGCCCCGCCTACTCGCGCTGCGCCGGCGGCTGCTGGCGCGTGTGCTCGACTGGAAGGCGGACGTCTTCGTCGGCATCGACGCCCCCGATTTCAACCTCGGGCTGGAGCGCCGCCTGCACCAGCGTGGCATGCGCACCGTGCATTACGTGAGCCCATCGATCTGGGCATGGCGGCAGGGGCGCGCGGCGAAGATCGGCCGCAGCGCGGACCGCGTGCTGTGCCTGTTCCCGATGGAGCCGCCGATCTATGCGCGGCACGGGGTGGACGCCTGCTACGTGGGCCATCCGCTCGCCGATGCCATGCCGCTGCAGCCGGATCGCCCTGGCGCAAGGGCCCGGCTCGGTCTGCACGGCGACGCACCGGTACTGGCGGTGCTGCCCGGCTCGCGACTGGGCGAGATCGGGCGGCTCGGCGCGATCTTCCTGCAGGCCGCCGCGCGCGTCGCCCGCGTGTCTCCCGGGCTGCGCATCGTGATCCCGGCGGCCGACGCCGCGTGCCGTGCCGCGCTGGAACCGCTGGTGGCGGACGCGGGCCTGCCAGCGGACGGCGTGTTCCTGCTCGATGGCCGGTCGCGCGAGGCCATGGTCGCCGCGGACGTCGTGCTGCTCGCCTCGGGCACCGCTACGCTGGAAGCCCTGCTGGCCAAGCGCGCGATGGTGGTCGGCTACCGGATCGCGCCGGCCACGCATGCCATCGTGCGTGGCCTCGGCATGCTCAAGGTCGACCACTTCGCACTGCCCAACGTGCT
>DATINB010000520.1:0-3979 GCA_035474775.1 Luteimonas sp. | reverse complement strand
GAACGCAACACCACCGACATCTGCCATCCGCTCGCCGGCGCCATCCCGCTCGTGGGGCGCCGCCTGTTGTGCATGCCGGCGCAACCCGTGCCCGGCGATGGCAGCATGCCGCGCGTGCAGGGCCCCGGCTTCGGTGCCTCGCAGCGCATGGTGGTGTCGCCGGGGCATGAATCCGCGGGCATCGCGCACATGCCGGGCGGCCAGAGCGGCCACCCGCTGTCGCCCTTCTGGGGCCGCGGCAATGACGACTGGGTCCGCGGGCGGCCGACCGCGTTCCTGCCGGGCCCGGCCGTGGCCACCATGACCTTGCGCCCGGTCGCACGGTAAGCGGAAGGCGTCATGCGAACCCGGGCCGTCGGTCCAGGTGTCGCCAGGGCCTACCCCGTGGGTCGGGCGTGCACCGACGCGACCGCCCGTCCGGAAGGATCGGCAGCCGTGGCGAAGGCTGCATCCCAGGCGATCGCGACCGGCGACGAGCATGCGATCGACTTCCCGCCCGGTACCGTGCGTGCCGCCGCGGGCGTGGGGAAGCAACGTTCGAACAGGACCCGGTACAGATAGGCTTCCTTGGTCTGCGGCGGATCGTGCGCGAAGCGGCGGTCGGCGGCGGCCAGCTCGCGGTCGCTGACCTCGCGTGCCGCGTGCGCCTTCAGGCCATCGATCCAGCCGTAGCCCACGCCATCGCTGAACTGCTCCTTCTGCCGCCAGAGGATGGCGTCCGGCAGGTATCCGGCGAACGCCTCGCGCAGCACCGCCTTTTCGATCGCGCGCCGTCCGCCACCGCCATCGCCCACCATCTTGTGGCCGGCATCCATCCGCATCGCCACGTCGAGGAACTCGCGATCGAGGAACGGCACGCGCGCTTCGACGCCCCAGGCCATCATCGACTTGTTGGCGCGCAGGCAGTCGTAGGCATGCAGCGCATCGATCTTGCGCACCAGCTCCTCATGGAACTGGCGCGCATCCGGCGCCTTGTGGAAATACAGGTAGCCCCCGAAGATCTCGTCGGCGCCCTCGCCGGAGAGCACCATCTTCACGCCCATGGCCTTGATCCGTCGCGCCAGCAGGTACATCGGCGTCGACGCGCGGATGGTGGTGACGTCGAACGTCTCGATGTGATGGATGACCTCGGGCAGTGCGTCCAGGCCCTCCTCGAAGGTGTATTCGAAGCCGTGGTGCACGGTCCCGATGGCCCGCGCCGCGACCTCCGCCGCCGCCAGGTCGGGGGAGCCCTTCAGCCCGATCGCGAACGAGTGCAGCCGCGGCCACCAAGCTTCGCTGCCATCGTCGTCCTCCACCCGGCGCCGCGCATGGCGCGCCGCCACCGCTGCCACGAGCGAGGAATCCAGGCCACCCGAGAGCAGCACGCCGTACGGCACGTCGGTCATCAGCTGGCGGTGCACGGCGCTCTCGAAGGCCTCGCGCAGCGCCGCGGCATCGACGCCGACTCCCTCCACCGCGTCATAGCCACGCCAGCGTGGCCGGTAGTAGCGCGTGAGCAGGCCAGTCTGGCTGTCGTACCAGTGTCCCGGCGGGAACTGCGCCACGTCGCTGCAGCTGTCGACCAGCGCCTTCATCTCCGAGGCCACGCGCAAGCGCCCTTCGCGGTCGTGGCCCCAGTACAGCGGGCAGACGCCGATCGGATCGCGGGCCACCAGCACCCGCCGCCGCGAGGCGTCCCACAGTGCGAACGCGAAGATGCCGTTGATGGTGTCCAGGAACCCGCCGGGCGACGCGCCGTCCTCGGTGGACGCCCGGTACAGCGCATTGATCACCTCGCAATCGGATGCGGTCGTGAACGCATAGGGGTGCGCGAGCCCCGACTCCAGCTGGCGATGGTTGTAGATCTCGCCGTTGACGGCCAGCACCAGCGTGCCATCGTCGGACAGCAGGGGCTGAGCGCCGCCGACCGGATCGACGATCGCCAGCCGTTCGTGCACCAGGATGGCGCCGTCGTCGGCGTGCACGCCGCTCCAGTCGGGGCCACGGTGCCGCTGCCGCTGCGACGCCTCCAGCGACTGCCTGCGCAATGCGCCGAGGTCGTCGCCGGGCTGCAGGTCGAAGATGCCGAAGATTGAACACATGGACGGTTGACTCCGGTGGATGCGGGAACGCGCGCCGGCTCAGCCGCGCGCGTCGGGCAACAAGCGTTCGAGCAGCGTCCGGTACAACCCGGGGAGCGCCTCGAGTTCGGCGATGTCGACGTGCTCGTCGGCCTGGTGGATGCTGGCGTTGACGGGTCCGATCTCGATGCACTGCGCACCCAGGGGCGCGATGAACCGCGCATCGGAGGTGCCGCCGCCGGTGCTCTCCTCCGGTGGCGCGCCGGCGAATGCAGTCAGCACCTCGCGAGCAGCGGCGCGCAGGGGACCTTCCGGGGTGTGGAACGGTTCGCCGCTGCGATGCCAGGCGAGCGTACTGGCGACGCCGTGCCGCGCCAGCAGTTCCGCCACCGCGGCCTCGAGGCGCGCCGCGTCCCAGTGCGGGTTGTAGCGCAGGTTGAACACCGCCTGCAGCGTGCCCGGCACCACGTTGCTGGCGCCGGTACCGGACACGAGGTTGGATACCTGCAGGGTAGTCGGCGGGAAGCTCCCGTAACCGTCGTCCCAGTGCGTCGCCACCAGCTCGGCGAGCGCCGGCGCAAGCAGGTGGATGGGATTGCGTGCCTTGTCCGGATAGGCGACGTGGCCCTGGATCCCGTGCACCGTCAGCGTACCGGTCAGGCTCCCGCGCCGGCCGACGCGCAACAGGTCGCCGAGGCGCGCGGTCGACGACGGCTCGCCGGTGATGCACCAGTCGATGCGCTGCCCGCGCGCGCGCAGCAGTTCCGCGACGCGGCGCACCCCGTCGACCGCGTCGCCCTCCTCGTCGGATGTCAGCAACAGCGCCACGGTGCCGGCGTGGCCGGGGTGCGCGGCCACGAACTGCTCCAGCGCCACCACGAACGCGGCCACGCTGCCCTTCATGTCGGCGGCACCACGGCCGTACAGGCGTCCGTCGCGCACGTCGGGCGCGAACGGTCCACTGCTCCATGCGTCGAGCGGCCCTGGCGGGACCACGTCGGTATGGCCGAGCAACACCAGCACCGGGCCGCCGCGGCCGTGCGTGGCCCACAGGTTGTCGACGGCGCCGAAGCGCAGGGACTCGCACGCGAAGCCGGCCGCGTGCAGGCGTCCGGCGACACGTGCCTGGCAGCCTGCATCGACTGGCGTGACCGACACGCGCGCGATCAGCTCGCAGGCCAGCTCGAGGACCTGGCTCATGCGCCTGGTCGCCGTCCGGCCGACGTCATGGGCCCGGGTTGAAGCGCTGCTTGAAGCCGTTGTCCGTGAAGCCCTGGGTCATGCGGCCATCCTCGGTGACCACGACCGGGCGGCGCACCAGCTGCGGGTGTTCCCGCAGCAGCAGTTTCCATTCCGCCGCGCTGGCCGGCGCCTTGCGGTTGGGCGGCAGTTGCCGCCAGGTGACCGACGACTTGTTGACCAGGGCATCGAATCCGCCCGCCTGCGCGGCCCAGTCCACCAACGTCGCGGGGGATGGGGGCACCGCCCGGTAGTCGACGAAGGCATGCGCCACGCCGAAGCGCTCGAGCCATCGGCGCGCCTTGCCGCAGGTGTCGCAGTTCGCGAGCCCGTACACCACCGTGCTCATCGCGACCCCCTCATTGCGCGTGCCCGCGCAGCAGGTCGTTGACCGAGGTCTTGGCCCGCGTGCGCGCATCCACCTGCTTGACGATGACCGCGCAATACAGCGAATGCGACCCGTCCTCCGCCGGCAGCGAACCCGCGACCACCACGCTGCCGGGCGGCACCACGCCGTAACTCACCGTCCGCGTGGCGCGATCGTAGATGCGGGTCGACTGGCCGAGGAACACGCCCATGCCGATCACGCTGTGGTGCCCGACCACCACGCCCTCGACCACCTCGGAACGGGCGCCGATGAAGCAGTGGTCCTCGATGATGGTGGGCGCTGCCTGCAG
>DATINB010000519.1:0-3445 GCA_035474775.1 Luteimonas sp. | reverse complement strand
GCCACCGCCGGCGTGCTCGACACCGGGCGCGTCGTCGGTGGCTGGCGCGTGCTGCGCGAGCTGGGTCGCGGCGGCATGGGCGCGGTGTACCTGGCGGCCCGCGTGGACGCCGGGTTCGAGCAGCGCGGTGCGCTGAAGCTGATCCGCGCCGGAGTCGACACCGAGGACTTCCTGCGCCGCTTCGCGCAGGAGCGCCAGATCCTGGCGACCTTCGACCATCCCAACATCGCGCGCCTGCTCGACGGCGGCCGCGACGACATGGGACGCCCCTACCTGGTCATGGAGTGCGTCGAGGGCCAGCCGATCGACCGCCACTGCGATGCCGCCGCGCTCGACGTGGCGCACCGCGTGGCGCTGTTCGTGGCGGCGGCGCGTGCCGTTGCGTACGCGCATCGCCACCTGGTGGTGCACCGCGACCTCAAGCCTTCCAACATCGTGGTGACCGCCGAGGGCGAAGTGAAACTGCTGGATTTCGGCATCGCCAAGGTGCTGACGCCGACCGGCGCGGTCGACGACGCGCACACGCGCACCGCGGCGCGGCTGTTCACACCCGACTACGCCACCCCCGAGCAGGTGCGCGGCGAAGCGGTGACCACCGCGGCCGACGTGTACCAGCTGGGCCTGCTGCTGTACGAACTGCTGTGCGGCCACCGCGCGCAGCACGTGGCCGGTCCCGGCGCCGCGGCCATGGAGGATGCGGTGTGCCGCCGCGAGCCGCCGCGCGCGAGCGCCCGCGCCGCGGATGCCGATGCCGTCACCCTGGCCGCGCGGCGCAGCACCGCCGCGGCGCTGCGCCGCGCCCTGCGCGGCGACCTCGACACCATCGTGCTCAAGGCGCTGCGCAAGGAACCGGAACGGCGCTACGCGTCGGTGCTGGAGCTGGTCGACGACCTCGACCGCTGGCGCCTCGGCAGGCCGGTGCGCGCGCGACCCGAGGGCACGCTGTACCGCAGCGGCAAGTTCCTGCGCCGGCACGCGCTCGGGGTCTCGGCCGCGGCGGCGTTGCTGGTGCTGCTGGTGGCCTACGGCGCCACGGTGACCCTGCAGTCGCGTGCGCTCGCGCAGCAGCGCGACCGCGCCCAGGCGGAGGCACGCAAGGCACGGCAGGTGAAGGCGCTGGTGCTGCGCCTGTTCGAGGGCGCCGACCCGCAGGTGTCGGGGAACGCGCAGCTGACCGCGCGCGAGCTGCTCGATCGTGGCTGGTCCGGGATCCGCACCGAACTGGCCGGGCAGCCCGAGATCCGCATCGAACTGCTCGACACCGTCGGCGAGGCCTACCGCCAGCTGGGCCTGTACGACCGCGCCGAGCCGCTGTTCCTGCAGGCGCTCGCCGATGCCGAGGCCATTGCGGCGACGCCGCAGGCGGGCGCGCGCGCGCGACGCAGCCTGGGGCGCCTGCGCAGCGACCAGGGCCGCCATGAGGAGGCCGAGCCGCTGCTGCGCGAAGCCCTGGCCGGCTACCGCGACGGCCTGGGCGCCCGGCATGCCGAGGTCGCCACCACCCTCGACGAGCTGGGGCTGGTGCGCTTCCGCCGCGGCGATACCGAGGCCGCCGGGCAACTGCACCGCGACGCCCTGGCCATGCGCCGGGCGCTGTTCGGCAACGAGCACGCGCAGGTCGCCGACAGCCTCGACGCGCTGGGCCTGGTGCTGCGCCAGCGCGGTGAATATGCCGCCGCGGAGCCGCTGCACAGCGAGGCCCTGGCGATCCGCCGACGGTTGCTGCCGGCCGGCCACCCGGGCCTGGCGCGCAGCATGTCGGACCTGGCGCTGGTGCGCACCGACCTCGGCGAACACGATTCCGCGGAAGCGCTGTATCGCGAGGCGTACGCGATCATGGCGCGCGCGCACGGGCCCCGGCATCCGCACGTGGCCACCATCGGCAACAACCTGGCCCGCCTGCTGCAGGTGCAGCGCCGCTTCGACGAGGCCATCCCGCTGCTGCGCGAGGCGCTGGCCATCCGTCGCGAAGCGCTCGGGGCGAACCACGAGACGGTGGCGCTGGCCTGGAACGACCTCGGCCTGACCCTGGCCGAAGGTGGCGACGCCGACGGCGCGCGCGCGGCCTACCTGCAGGCGCTGGCGGCCTATGCGCCCGAGCACCACTGGCGCGCCGCCACCGTCTTCAACCTGGGCCGGCTGGCCGAGGACCGCGGCGACTACGCCGACGCCGAACGGCACTACCGCGAGGCACTGGACCGCCAGCGCCGCGACTACGGGCCCGACCACGACCGCGTCGGCACCGATCTCAACCGCCTCGGCATCGTGCTGCACCGCCAGGGCCGGCTGGCCGAGGCGGAAACGCACATGCGGCAGGCGTTGGCGATCTTCCGCACGCGGCTGCCCGACGGCCACCCGCGCCTCGCCGTGCCGCTGGTCCCCCTGGGCACGCTGCTGCTGGAACGCGGCCAGCGTGCCGAAGCCGAGCGCCTGCTCGAGGAAGCGTGGCGCGTGCGCCGGGCCGGTTACGGACCCGACGACGCACGCACCGCCGACGCCGCCGCCGTGCTGGCGCAGGCGCGCGGGGTCCGGCGCGGGCCTGCACCGGCGCTGGCCGGCAAGTAGCGGCGTTGCGGCAACCGGCAGCGCGTGCCTCGGTTGCCTAGCCCGCGCAGCTGCCGGTCACCGTCACCTGCACCGAGGCCCGGTTGTTGGGCTCGCTGTACTCGGTGACCGTGCCGGGCGCATCGGCATGCACGTGCAGGGTCGTGGTGCCCGGCTTCAGCGTGACATGGCCCATCGAGACCGCCGAAGCCCCGCCCGCCAGCGCTGCGAGCGGCGTGGTGGCGAGCACGGCCCCGTTCTGGGTGTCGCGGCGGATGCCGTTGGCGGTGGCGGCGGTGCCCACGCCGCCCTCGTTGGCGGTGCGGTAGGTGAAGGCAAACTTGCAGGCGCCGTTGACGAGCGAGCTGGCGGCCGAGGCCGGCACGTTGGCGCTGCCATTCCAGGCCGCGGTGATGCCGCCGATCTGGAATGCATCCACGAGGACCAGGTCGCTCGACGCCCGCTTGGCGGCCGCATCGCGGCCCTGCCCCGGGTCACCGGTGCCAGGGCCACCCTGCAGCGGATCCTTGGCGACCATTGCGAGCGACCCGGGCGTGCAGCGCATCAGCGGATTCAGGCCCGGCGCCGCCGGCTTCCAGCCCTTGGGGCAGCCACCCGGCGCGCCGGCCTGCGGGCGGGCCAGTGGCGCGATGTTGGCCGGCAGGCAGCGCAGCAGCGGGTTGACGCCCGGCGGCACCGGGGTCCAGCCGGCCGGGCAGCCGGCAGGCTTGCCGTCCGCTGCCGCCGGTCCGCTTGCGCGGCGGTCGGGCAGGCAGCGCAGCACCGGATTCACCGATGTCGGCACCGGCCGCCAGCCGGCCGGGCACGCAGCGGACGGCGGTCCGCCCGGCGACGTCGGCAGGGCGGCGATCAGCGTCTGTGGCAGGCAGCGCAAGGCGGG
>DATINB010000518.1:0-4463 GCA_035474775.1 Luteimonas sp. | reverse complement strand
TCCCCATCGCACAACAACCGCCCGACGTGCTGCGACTTCGGCACGATCTCCTTGTTCACCTCCACCGCCACCCGCTTCTCCTCGAGCCCCAGCCGCGCGAGCAGCCCGGCCACGTCGAGGATGTCGGGCAATTGAGTGTCTTTACCGTTGAGGACAATGCGCATAGCTGGCTATGATGGCGCCCAGAAGCGGGTGTAGTTCAATGGTAGAACTGCAGCTTCCCAAGCTGCTAGCGTGGGTTCGATTCCCATCACCCGCTCCACTTCCGACGGCAGGTGCACGATGTCCCAGCCCCTCCTGCTCGGCTGGCGCGAATGGCTGGCGTTGCCCGGCCTGGGCATCGCCCTGATCCGCGCGAAGATCGACACCGGGGCACGCTCGTCGGCGCTGCATGTGCTCGACCAGGAGACGTTCCAGCGCGACGGCGTCGAGATCGTTCGCTTCCGCATCGAGACCGGCCTCCCGGACGCGCCGGCGCTGCCGGCCGAGGCCGTCGTCCTGGACCGCCGCCGCGTCACCGACTCCGGCGGCCACCAGACCGAGCGGATCTTCATCCGCACCACGCTGCGGCTCGGGCATCGTGAGTGGGACGCGGAAGTGAACCTGACACAGCGCCGGAACATGCTGTTCCCGATGCTGCTGGGACGCACCGCGCTCGCCGGGCACTACCTCGTCGACCCGGGCAGTTCGTTCCTGCTCGGGGACCCGCCGGCAGGCGCGGGCGCCTGACGACGCTCCCACATCCACGAACCGCGGACCTTTCCTTGAAAATCGCCATCCTGTCGCGCAACGCCAAGCTCTACTCGACCCAGCGCCTGGTCCAGGCCGGGCGCGAACGCGGCCACACCGTGCGCGTGCTCGACCCGCTGCGCTGCTACATGGCGATCGCGCCGGGCAAGTTCTCGCTGCGCTACCGCGGCAAGGAGCTGGCCGGCTGCGACGCGGTGATCCCGCGCATCGGCGCCTCGGTGACGTTCTACGGCACCGCGGTGCTGCGCCAGTTCGAGCTGATGGGCGCCTACAGTCCGAACGGTTCCGATGCGATCCTGCGCGCCCGCGACAAGCTGCGCTGTCACCAGATGCTCGCCGGCGAAGGCCTGGGCCTGCCGATGACCGTCTTCGGCGACAACCCCGACGACACCACCGACCTGCTGGGCATGCTCGGCAAGCCGCCGCATGTGATCAAGCTCAACGAGGGCACCCAGGGCACCGGGGTGATCCTCGCGGCCGATGCCGGCTCCTCGCGCAGCGTCATCGAGGCTTTCCGCGGGCTGTACGCCAATTTCCTGGTCCAGGAATTCATCGCCGAGGCCAAGGGCGCCGACCTGCGCTGTTTCGTCGTCGGCGACCGGGTCGTCGCGGCGATGCGCCGGCAGGCCGCGGCCGGCGAGTTCCGCTCGAACCTGCACCGCGGCGGCCGCGCCAGCCAGGTGAAGCTGTCCGAGGCCGAAACCGCCACCGCCCTGAAGGCAGCGCGGGCGATGGGGCTGGGCGTTGCAGGCGTGGATCTGCTGCGCTCCAAACGCGGGCCATTGGTGCTGGAAGTGAACTCGAGCCCGGGTCTGGAGGGCATCGAGGGCGCGACCGGCATCGACGTGGCCGGCGCCATCATCGATTTCCTGGTCCGCGAAGTGGCTCCGAGCAGGCCACGGCGGCGGCGCCCGCCGGCCGTGGACAATCCTTAACCCGGCGGTCCGGGCCTTTTAACGGGTCCTTAATACCGCCCAGCCTAGGCTTGCCGGGCCGCTAAGCCTGTCGGTCAACTCCTCGTCAGAGCACCCGCCAACGGATTTACGGCAATCGGGGCAGTAGCAACTTTCGGCCCGGGTCCGGCGTCCATCGGACGTCCTCCCGGGCCTTTTTGTTGCGCTGTTCCAGCCGCGCGTTACATCCCGCAACCGCGTGGTCCTCTGGCAGAATCAGGCTTCCCCGTCGACCAACCATAGAGGTGTGCGCCATGTTCAGGGTTACTGCATTCGCGGTGCTGCTCACCGTTTCCGCCGGCGCCTGGGCCACCCAGGACCAGCCCGGGCTCGCGCTCGCCGACGGCGGGTTCGCGGAACAGCGCGCCCAGATCGAGGCCGACCTGGCCGACGGCAAGACCTATTCCGAACTCAGCAGCGGCGACCGTTCGACGGTGCGCGAATCGCTCGAGCGGATCGCCCAGTACCTCGGCGGCGTCGACTCGGTCGAGCAGCTGACCGACGACAACAAGGCGCGCGTATTCAACGACCAGGAAGTGATCAACAACATCCTGACCCAGGCCGCCGCCGACAGCCGCGTCGTCTGCACCCGCGAGACCAAGACCGGCAGCAACCGTCGCGTCACGACCTGCCAGACGGTCGCCGAGCGCAACCGCCGCCGCGAGCTCGACCAGGAAAACCTGCGCGACGTGCAGCGCAGCACCAACGGCATGCGCAACAACTGATGCGCATCCTCGTCGTCGAAGACAACCGCGACATCGCCGCCAACCTCGGGGACTACCTCGAGGACCGCGGGCATACGGTCGATTACGCCGCGGACGGCGTCACCGGCCTGCATCTCGCGGTCGTCAACGACTTCGATGCCATCGTGCTCGACCTGAACCTGCCGGGCATGGACGGCCTCGAGGTCTGCCGCAAGCTGCGCATGGAAGGCCGCAAGCAGACCCCGGTGCTGATGCTCACCGCGCGCGACTCGCTCGAGAACAAGCTCGAGGGCTTCGACTCCGGCGCCGACGACTACCTGGTCAAGCCGTTCGCGCTGCAGGAAGTCGAAGCCCGGCTCGCCGTGCTGGCGCGCCGCGGCAAGGCGGCGCAGCCGCGCGTGCTCAACGTCGCCGACCTCGAATGCAACCTCGACACGCTCGAGGTGCGCCGCGGCGGCAAGCTGCTGCAGCTGAACCCGACGGCGCTGAAGATCCTGCAGGCGCTGATGGAGGCCTCGCCGTCGGTGGTCACCCGGCAGGAACTCGAAACGCGCGTGTGGGGCGAGGAGCTGCCCGACAGCGATTCCCTGCGCGTGCACATCCACGGGCTGCGCGCCGCGGTCGACAAGCCTTTCGACAAGGCCTTGATCCAGACCCGGCACGGCATCGGTTACCGGATCGCCGACCCCGACGCGAGCTAGGGCCGGCCAGCGCACATGGAGCGGCCCTAGGCCATGCGTTACCGGCGGCGGCTGCGCAGTCGCATCATCCTGTCGTTCCTGCTGCTGGGCCTGGGTCTCACCGGCCTGTTCGCGACGGCGACGGTGCTGCTGCGCGAGCGGCTGGAAGACCAGCTGATCGGCACCGCGCTGATGGAGAACCTCGGCGACTACGCCGACCAGTTCTACGACGACCCGGAAGGCACCGGCGGCGGCATCGCGTTCGAGAAGATCCGCGGCTACACCTACAGCCAGCGCCGCTTCGGCAACGTGCCGTTCGAATGGCGCGACCTGGCCAACGGCGTGCACGAGATCACCGACACCGACGCCCGCGGCCGCACCCGCACCTACAAGCTGGCGGTGCGCAAGGACGACGACTACTGGTTCTTCCTCAGCTACGACATCGAACAGGAACGCGCCAGCCAGCAGCAGCTGATGTATGCGCTGATCGGCGTCGTGTTCCTGTTCTCGATCGGTTCGTTCCTGGTCGGCGTGTGGTCCAGCAAGCGGGTGATCAGCCCGGTGACCGACCTGGCGCGCCGGGTCGAGGCGCTGGCCGGCAGCGACAAGCCGGTGACGCTCGCCGAACATTTCGCCGAGGACGAGGTCGGCCAGCTCGCCGCCGCGCTGGACGACTACGCGGCGCGGATGACGACGCTGGTGAAGCGCGACCGCGAGTTCAATTCCGACGTCAGCCACGAGCTGCGCACGCCGCTGGCGGTGATCCGCGGCGCCACCGAACTGCTGCTGGCCAATACCGAATTGCCGGAAAAGGTCCGCCAGCGCCTGTTGCGCATCGATCGCGCCGCGCAGCAGAGCACCGACCTGACGACCGCGCTGCTGATGCTGTCGCGCAACGAACGCGGCACCGGCCATACCAACCTGCTCAAGCTCGCGCACCAGCTCGCCGACGCCGCGCGCACCCAGCTCGGCGGCAAGCCGCTGCGGGTCACCGTCGAGGGCGACGGCAACGCCTTCGTCGAGGCCCCCGAGGCGGTGCTCGCGGTCGCGCTCGGCAATCTCATCGGCAACGCCTGCAAGTACACCGCCGAGGGCGAGGTGCGGATCGTCGTCGAAGCCGGCCGGGTCCGCATCGAGGACACCGGCCCCGGCCTCAGCGTCGAGGACGCCGCGCGCCTGTTCGAACGCGGCTACCGCGGTTCCGGCGCCGGCGGCACCGTCGGCGGCGGCATCGGCCTGTCGATCGTGCGCCGGCTGTGCGAGCTGTATTCGTGGGACGTGTCGATTGCGCCGTTGCCCGAGCGCGGGGCGGTGGCGGTTCTACGCTTCGGCTGAAAAATAGTGGAAGCGAATTCCTAGGAAATAGAAGGTCGGCG
>DATINB010000517.1:0-3688 GCA_035474775.1 Luteimonas sp. | reverse complement strand
TGCTTCGCGGTCGCCGCCAGTGCCGTCAATCTGCTGCTCGGCTACATGGGAGTGTTGTCTTTCGGACATGCCATGTTCTTCGGCTTCTCGGCCTATGTGTCCGGGCACGTGGCCACGGTCCTCGGCATGGCGCCACAGTGGGCCATTCTTGCCGGTACTGTCTCCTCGGTCGCGCTGGGCAGCATCGTTGGCGTGATCGCCATCCGGCTGCAGGGCATCTACTTTGCGATGTCCACCTTGGCGCTCGCACAGATGGTGTACTTCTTCTGCGTTCAGGCACCCTTCACCAATGGCGAGGACGGGCTGCAGAACATTCCCCGCGGGGTCGCCTTCGGCGTATGGGACCTCAAGAGCGACATCTCGACGTACTTCTTCGTGTTGTCGATTTCCGTCGCCTGCATCCTGACGATCGCGAGACTGGTGCATTCGCCGGTCGGCCGCATCATCGCGGCCATCCGCGACAGCGAGCCGCGCGCCGTGTCCCTGGGCTACGACGTCAACCGCTACAAGCTCGCTGTGTTCGTGTTCTCGGCCGGTGTGACAGGCCTGGCCGGAGCCACGAAAGCCATCGCGGTGCAGATCGCCACGCTCACCGACGCCACGTGGCAGATGTCCGGCGAGTTTGTCCTCATGACGCTGGTAGGTGGCTTGGGCACCATCACCGGTCCGGTCCTCGGTGCGTTGACACTGATCGGAATGGAGACCTACATGGCCGGGCTGCAGGACTGGGTGACCGTGGTCCAGGGCGTGGTGTTCTTCGTTGTCGTTCTTTCCTTCCGGGCAGGAATCGCGGGGACATTCGCGAGGGCCTTCGCGGGTGCGAAGCGGCGAACGCCGGAGGCGGAAAGCGAAAGCGTCGCGTTCCCGGCGCAGGCGTACCAGGAGCGTTGAATGCAGTTCGACATCGTCATTGTGGGTGCGGGAATCGCCGGTTCGTCCCTGGCTTGGCAGCTCTCGCGGCACGCGCGCGTCGCGCTGCTGGAGATGGAGGAGCAACCCGGCTACCACGCCACCGGTCGCTCGGCGGCGCTCTTCATGGAGACCTACGGCACGCCGATGATCCGCGCGCTCACCCGTGCCAGCCGCGCGTTCTACGAGAATCCGCCCGAAGGCTTTACGGAGCATCCGATCCTTTCGCCACGCGGGGTGATGCACGTGGCCAAGCACGGACAGGAGCGTGAATTGGAGGACGCACTGGCGTTCGCACTCGCGTCATCTCCGAATGTCGTGTTGCTGTCCACCTCGCAGGTGGTCGAGCGTTGCTCCGTCCTGCGGGCCGATCTCATCTGCGGCGCCGTGTACGAAGCGGATGCGATGGACATCGACGTGCATGCCCTGCATCAGGGTTACCTGCGCGGGTTCCGTGGCAACGGAGGCCAACTGCTGAGCGGCGCGACGCTGTCGTCGGCGGCCTTCGGGTCCGGTCAATGGACGATCATGCTGGCCGATGGACGTGGCTTGTCGGCCGGCAAGCTCGTGAACGCGGCTGGCGCCTGGGCCGATGTGGTGGCCTCCCGCTGCGGCGTGCCGCCGGTCGGGTTGCAGCCGAAGCGTCGCACGGCCTTCACCTTCGATCCCCCGGCCGACGTGGACATCGCCCGCTGGCCCGCCATCGTCGGGGTCGACGAGACCTACTATTTCAAGCCCGATGCAGGCCAGCTCCTCGGGTCACCGGCGAACGCGGATCCGGTCGATCCCCAGGACATCCAGCCCGAAGAACTCGATGTCGCCACCGGCATTCACTTCATCGAGGAAGTCACCACGCTGCAGATTCGACGGCCGAGGCACGTGTGGGCCGGGCTGCGCTCCTTCGTCGCTGATGGGGACCTGGTGATCGGTGCGGACGATAGGTGCCCGGCTTTTGTCTGGGCGGCAGCGCAAGGCGGTTACGGGATCCAGACGGCATCGGCGGCGGCGGCACTGGCGGCAGCCTCGGTGCTGGGACAGGACATGCCGCAACACCTGGCGGCGCATGGCGTCGTGGCCGAAGCGCTTCTGCCACGCCGCCTGCGCTGACCCGGCCCGGCTGCACAACCACGTCGGGTCCGGAGAGCCTCGAAGCCGCGTCGTGGGTAAAACCCTGTGTGGCATCCCGGGAGTCCAATTTAAAGTCTTTCGGCCGCGTCTACCAACGCTGCGACTGAACCCGTTGCCTATCCGGCAGTGGCGTTTGTTTCCATCCAAACACGCTACCGCGTGCGGAGTCCATCATGAATGCGCGTCCAGCCCTGCGGCTGCATGTGCCAGAGCCCTCAGCGCGCCCTGGCTGTGCCACCGACTTTTCCTATCTGCAACTCTCCAGCGCGGGCACCGTGCGCAAACCGCCGGTCGATGCGCTTCCCGCCGAAACGAGCGATCTCGCGGACTCGCTGATCGGCGTGCTCGATCGCGAAGGGCATGCGGTCGGCCCGTGGACGCCCGATGTCGACGGCACGCTGTTGCGCAAGGGCCTGCGCTCCATGATGAAGACGCGCATCTTCGACCTGCGCATGACGCTGGCGCAGCGCCAGCGCAAGACCTCGTTCTACATGCAGTGCTTCGGCGAAGAGGCGATTGCCGTCGCGCACGGCGCTGCGCTGCAGAAGGGCGACATGTGCTTTCCGACCTACCGGCAGCAGGGGCTGCTGCTGGGTCGCGATGACGTGTCGATGACCGAGATGATGTGCCAGCTCATGAGCAACGAAGGCGACCCCATGAAAGGGCGCCAGCTGCCGGTGTTCTATTCGAGCAAGCGCGCCGACTTCTTCACCATCTCCGGCAACCTGGCGACCCAGTTTCCGCAGGCCGTCGGTTGGGCGATGGCCTCGGCGATCAAGGGCGATACACGCATCGCGTCGGGCTGGATCGGCGACGGCGCCACGGCCGAGGCCGATTTCCATACCGCGCTCACCTTTGCCCATGTCTACCGCGCGCCGGTGATCCTGAACGTGGTCAACAACCAGTGGGCGATCTCCACCTTCCAGGCCATCGCCGGCGGGGAGTCCACCACGTTCGCGCAGCGCGGCGTGGGCTGCGGCATCGCGTCGCTGCGCGTGGACGGGAATGATTTCCTCGCGGTCTACGCAGCCACCCGTTGGGCCGCGGAGCGCGCACGCTCGAACGCCGGCCCCACGCTGATCGAATGGGTGACGTACCGGGCCGGGGGTCATTCGACGTCCGACGACCCGTCGAAGTACCGCCCGGCCGACGACTGGGCACGGTTTCCGCTCGGCGATCCGATCGAACGGCTCAAGCGCCATCTCGTGAACCTGGGCGTCTGGTCGGACCAGGAGCACGAGCAGGTCCACAAAGAGCTCGAAGCCGAAGTCGCAGCAGCGCAGAAGGAGGCCGAGCGCCACGGCACCCTGCTCGACGGCCGCAGCGCCAGCGCCGCCACGATCTTCGAGGACGTCTACGAAACCATGCCGCCGCACCTGCGCCGGCAACGCCAGGAACTGGGGATCTGACCGATGTCCGCACTGCTTGAAAACCACGGCGCTGATGTCGACGCCACCACGACCGCCACGACCGCCACGGCCGACGCTACCAAGCCGATGACCATGATCCAGGCACTGCGTTCGGCGCTGGACGTGATGATGGCGCGCGACCCCGACGTGATCGTCTTCGGACAGGACGTCGGCTACTTCGGCGGCGTGTTCCGCGTCACCGAGGGCTTGCAGGCCAAGTACGGCAAGACCCGCTGCTTCGA
>DATINB010000516.1:0-1734 GCA_035474775.1 Luteimonas sp. | reverse complement strand
CACAGGTGTAGACGCCATCCTGCTTGTTGTCGAGGAAGACGCCGCAGAACGGCGCCTCGGTCCCGTGGGCCAGCAGCACCCGGCGCGCGTCGTCGCCCAGTCCGGCAGCCAGCGCGTCGCGCTGGGCATCGTCCGGTGGAGCGAGGTCGAAGGGGGTCATGGTGTCATCCTCGCGTGGAAGTGGGGCCCCAGCATGGCAGCGCGCGTCGCGCGCGGCCATGAACGTCAGTCGACCTCGCCGCGGCCCTGGGCGCGGGCGCGCCGGATCACCGCTCGCACCCGCGCACGATCGGCGTGTCGCGAAATGGCGACCGCTCCCAGCTGCAACGCCTGGGTGCGCATGGCCGTGGTCACGTCGTAGTGCGCGCCGCTGGCCTTGTCCTGGAAGGCACGCCTCGGCAGCCCGAGCAGGGCCGCGAAGGCGTGCAGCTCGACGAGCGTGTCGGCCATCAGGTGTGCCCAGCGCTCGCCGCGCCACTGCACGATGGCGTCGTCGACATAGACGCTCATCCCGGGATCGTGTCCGTCCGCGTCCGAGGTGCCGCGCTCACCGCGGGGCGCGCAGCTCCTGCGCGAGCCAGCGGTCGAGCATGCGTTTCTCGTAGCGCAACGGGTCGTTGTCGAGGGTGCCGCCCGCGGTCAGGTAGCCGAGGTCGGAGAGCGTGCGCTCGCCTTCGGCGATCGGGGTGCCATCGGCGGCCAGGTGCCGGAACCGCAGCGTCGCGCGCGGTGGATGGATGTCGCGCATGTAGCGGATGTCCTGGTTGGAGCCACCACGCCAGGGTTCGAAATCGCCGGCCCTGTCGATGTCGGTCAGCACCACCTCGAGGCGCTCGCCGGGCGGCAGGCGACGCAGGGCGACGCCCTGCAGGTGCTCGGCCAGCTCGCGGACCCAGTCGCCACGCACCGCTTCGCGGCGATTGGCGCTGAGGCGCACTTCCCGGAACCCGGCCGGGTCGCCCCAGCTCACGGCGACGGCGCCATCGCCCGGCAGCGCGCGCGGCGCATCGTCGTCGAGCACCGTGCGGCCACGCGCCTGGGCGCTGCCGCCGACCAGCGTGGCGAGCAGCAATGCGGCGAGCGTCTTGCGGAAGGGAATGGCCATCGGCGGTCTCCGTGGGTGAGAGGGGAGTGTGTGGTCACATCCGCACGCGATCAATGCGCGACGGCGTGCGGCGAGCACGGGCGTACAGGTCCGGGCCACGGACCCCCGGATGCGCCTCAGGCCGGTGGCTCGCCGGACGGAAGGCCGGCCTGCTTGCGTCGCTGCATCTCGACGAGTTCCAGCGCCTCGCGGCGCTCGCGCTGCTTCGCGAGGTGCTCCAGGCGCAGCGCCTCGGCCTGCGCGGCGGTGAGGTTGGCCACCATCTCCAGGGCCAGCCCCGCGGCGGCCGCGGGCTCGCCGCGCACGCTGCGCAGCTTGATGTTCAGGCGCAACTCGTTGGCGGAGTCGGCGTTGCGGATCGCTTCGTCGTAGCCGATCAGGTTCTCGTTGTAGAGCTCGAACAGGGCCCAGTCGAAGGTGCGCATGCCGAGCTCGCGCGACTTGTTCATCACCCCCTTGAGCTCCCCGAACTCGCCCTTGGCGATCTTTTCGGCAATGGTCGGCGTGTTGATCAGGATCTCGATCGCGGCCACCCGGCCCTTGCCGTCCTCCGTGCGCACCAGCCGCTGCGACACGATCGCGCGCAGGTTCGCCGACAGGTCCATCAGCAGCTGCGTGCGCCGCTCCTC
>DATINB010000515.1:0-9346 GCA_035474775.1 Luteimonas sp. | reverse complement strand
ACGGCATTGTTCGCGGGTTATCTGGTCGACCATCTCCCGCGACGCAAGCTGGGCATGGTGTCCTGCGGCGGACTGGCGATCACGGCCTCGATCCTCGTGGCGATCGCCGCCGGCTGGCTGCCATCGCACGGGCCACTGCTGATCTACCTGGCGATCGCACTGACCGGCACGGTGCGCGCGTTCCTCACGCCGATCTACAACGCGCTGTTCGCACGCGTGCTGCCGCGCGGGCACTTCGCGCGCGGCGCGGGCGTGGGCAGCGTGGTCTTCCAGCTCGGACTGGTGGTCGGCCCGGCCATCGGCGGCGTCCTGGTCGGCTGGTCGGGCAAGACCGCGGCGTATGCGACGGCGGGAGCGCTCGCGATCGCGGCAGCGCTGGCGCTCGCGTTCCTGCGTGTCGAGGAACCGCCACTGGCCACCGCGCGCACGCCGGTGTTCGCGAGCATCCACGAAGGCCTGCGCTTCGTGTTCGGCCACCAGATCCTGCTCGGCGCGCTGGCGCTGGACATGTTCGCGGTGCTGTTCGGCGGCGCGATCTCGCTGGCGCCGGCGTTCATCCAGGAGATCCTGCACTATGGGCCGGAAGGTCTCGGCATCCTGCGTGGCGCACCGGCACTGGGCGCCGTCGCGGTCGGCGTGTGGCTGGCGCGCAACCCGATCCAGCACAACGCCGGGCGGGTCCTGCTGGTCTCGGTGGCGGCCTTCGGCCTGTGCATCATCGGCTTCGGCCTCTCGCAGGCGTTCTGGTTGTCGGCGCTGTTCCTGCTGCTGTCGGGCATGTGCGACGGGGTGTCGGTGGTGTTGCGTTCGACGATCCTGCAGCTGGCCACGCCGGACGCGATGCGTGGGCGGGTCTCGTCGATCAACGGACTGTTCATCGGCTCCTCGAACGAACTCGGGGCGTTCTATGCCGGCTCGATGGCGCGCTTGCTGGGGTTGGTGCCCGCCGTCGTGCTCGGCGGCTTCGTCACCCTATCGGTGGTGGCGGCAACCGCATGGAAGGCGCCGGGGCTGCGCCGCCTCGACCTGCGTGAGCTGCAGTGACATGCCCGACCGTCGCGCGGCGTCGCCGAAGCCAAGAAAAAGCCCCGCTCTGGCGGGGCTTCTTCGTTCAGGCGATCGCGGCCACGTTCAGTCGCCGATCTGCTTCTGCAAATGCTCCCAGCGCTCCTGCTCGTCGATGGTGCGCTCCGCCGTGAGCCGTGCCTCGAGCCGGTCCAGGCCGATCTCCTCGCCGGAATCGACGCTGTAGCCGTACTCGCCGGCATCCACCCGCTTCAGCGTGCTGTCGATCTTGCCGATCAGCTTGCGATAGCGGTCGCGCGTGCGCAGTTCCAGTGAGTTCTCGGTCTCGCGGGTGGCCCGCTCGGCTTCGTCGCCGACGTCGCGCACCTCGTCCTTGAGGTTCTCGATGGTCTGCTTGGACTCCTCCACGAGGTCAGCGCGCCACTGCATCAGGCGCTGGCGGAAATATTCGGTCTGCAGGGTGCCCATGTACTCCTCGTCCGGACCCGGCTTGTAGCCGTCGGGCAGGATCGGGCGGCCGGCCTCGTCGGTCTTGTACGGCACCACCTTGTACTTGGTCTTCGGCGCCGGCGACGCAGGGCGTGCGGCGACCGCGACCGCCACCTTGCCGACCGGCCGCGGCGCCACCATCGCCCGCGCGGCGGGCTTGGGTGCGGGCTGCGCACTGCGGCCCTTTGCGGATTTCGAGCCGGACGCGGCCGCCGGCTGGACCGAGGCACCCTTGCCGGGGTCCGCTGCGGTCGCAACGGGAGCAGCGCTCGCCCGCGCTGCGGGCGATGGGTTGGCGGACTTCGCCGAAGTGGCCGGCCGTCCGGCCGGCGCGGACGCGGCGGTCGATGCAGCGGGCCTGGGAGCAGCCGCCTTCGATGGCGCCTGCCTGGTGGCCGCCGTGCCGGCGGCCGACTTGGCGAGGCCCGGCCGTGCCGCCGCCTGCTTCGATGGCGCCTGCTTCGACGCCGTCGACTTCGGCGCTGGCTGCTTCGACGGCGCCTGCGCCGGCGCAACCTGCTTCACCGCCGCCTTGGCCAGCGGCTTGGACTTGCCTGCAGTAGCCGATACCTGCGCGCCCGGCCTGGATGCCGGCTTCGCCGGCTTGGCGGGAACGGTCACGTAGGCCTTGCTGGCGGGCGTCTTGCGTGCAACCGCGGCGTTGCCGCGGGCCGCGGCGGACTTCGCAGCCGTGCCGGCCGGCACCTTCGCGGCGGCCTTGGCCGGAACCTTGGCGGGAACGGACCTGGGCGCAGGCGCCTTCGCCGGTGACACCAGCTTCTTGGCAGCCGACACGGCCTTGTCGATGATCTTCTTTACAGCCACGTGAGGCGATCCTTCTTGTGTAGGGGGATCAGACGGGTCGCGGATGGACCAACCTGGCGTCATGGCAACGAAAGCGCTTGACCGGCCGCCACGCCGACGGGCGCATCGGCACTGGAACCGGCAGCGGAGGCAGCGCGGGCGAAGGCATGGCCGTCGACTCCGGCCCCTGCTTCCGCATCCGTCCCTTGGACGGGAAAGCGCGCTGTTATACCCTCCCCCGACTGCAGCGGCAACCGCGGCATCCTGACGATGCCGGTATGCACACCTCGTGATCACCCGATTCCTCATCGCCACGCTGCGCGTCTACAAACGCTGGTTGAGCCCGCTGCTGGGGCCGCGCTGCCGATTCGCGCCGACCTGCTCGGAGTACGCGATGGATGCGCTCGCGCGCTTCGGCGTCCTGCGTGGCGGCTGGCTGGCGCTGCGCCGCCTGGCGCGCTGCCATCCGCTGCATCCCGGCGGGCACGATCCGGTGCCGCCCCACCCGCATGGACACCCGCCATGACCCGAGACACCCGCATCGTCAACGCCCGCCTGGTCAACGAGGGCCGCACGGTGGACGGTGAGCTGCGCATCCGCGATGGCCGAATCGAGGCGATCGGTGCTGCGCTCGCCGGTCGCCCTGGCGAGACCGTCGTCGACGCCGCCGGCATGCGGCTGATGCCCGGCATGATCGACGACCAGGTGCACTTCCGCGAACCGGGCATGGAATACAAGGCCGACATGGCCACCGAGTCCGCCGCCGCCGTCGCCGGCGGAGTCACCAGCTTCATGGACATGCCCAACACCAGCCCGCCCACGCTGGGCGGCGCTGCGCTGGAGGACAAGTACCGGCGCGCCCACGGCCGCGCATGGGCCAACCACGGCTTCTACATGGGCGCCAGCAACGACAACCTGGCTGCCATCCGCGCCATCGACCCGCGCGCCACGCCCGGGGTCAAGGTGTTCATGGGGGCGTCCACGGGCAACATGCTGGTCGACGATCCCGAGGTGCTCGACGGCATCTTCCGCGAGACGCCGGTGCCGATCATCACCCACTGCGAGGACACGCCGACCATCGATGCGCTGCTGGCGGAGTACCGCGTGCGTCACGGCGAGGCCATTCCGGCCGAATGCCACCCCGACATCCGCTCGCGCGAGGCCTGCATCAAGTCGACGCGCCTGGCGCTGTCGCTGGCGCGCCGCCACGACACGCGCCTGCACGTGCTGCACATCTCCACCGCCGACGAACTGGCGCTGTTCGACCGTGGCCCGCTGGTGGACGCCGATGGCGTACGCAAGCGCATCACCGCGGAAACCTGCGTGCATTTCCTGCACTTCGACCGTCGCGACTACGCGCGGCTCGGCAACCAGATCAAGTGCAACCCCGCCATCAAGGAACCGGCCGATCGCGAGGCGCTGATCGATGCGTTGGCGGACGACGTCATCGACGTGCTGGCCACCGACCATGCCCCGCACACGCTGGAGGAAAAGGCGCAGCCCTACCTGCGCGCGCCGAGCGGGCTGCCGCTGGTGCAGTTCGCACTGGTGGCCGCGCTGGAGCTCGTGCGCCAGGGCCGCCTCAGCGACGCCCAGGTGGTGCAGAAGTTCGCCCATGCACCGGCCCAGTTGTTCGACGTGCACGAACGCGGCTACCTGCGCGAGGGCTACCACGCGGACCTGGTGCTGGTGGCCGACGAGCCGACGACCGTGCAGCGCGCCGACGTGCTGTCGAAGTGCGGCTGGTCGCCGTTCGAGGGCACCGCGTTCGGCAGCCGCATCGCGTCGACCTGGGTGAACGGCGTGCTGGCGTGGGACGGCCGCACGTTGCTGGGCACGCCGCAGGGCGCGCGCCTGGGCTTCGCGCGATGACGGCGACCACCCGGCGGCGCGATCCCCGCAGGGCGCGCTGGCCGGGTGGATCGCCTCTTGCCGCATTCACCGGCGTGGCGCTGGCCACGGCCCTGCACGCCACGCCGGCCCACGCCTCGCCCAGCGACCTGCATGGAGCACCCGCGGCGGCGACGGTGGCGGACAGCCGCGTGGTATTCCCCGCGCAGGTGTCGCAGGGCGCCCTGGTGATCGGCAAGGTGCCGCCTGGCAGCCGCGTCCACTACGCCGGCCGCGTGCTGCGGGTCACCGGGTACGGCTCGGTGGTGTTCGGGGTCGGTCGCGACGCGGAAGGCTCGCTGCAGGTCGAGGTCGATACCCCCGAGGGCGGCCGGCAGGTGCACGCCATCGCGGTCGCAGCGCGCGCATGGCCGGTCGAGCACGTGGATGGGGTTCCACCCAAGACCGTGGATCCGCCAGCGGCGCTCGCCGAGCGCATCCGTCGTGAGCAGGCGCTGGTGACCGCCGCACGCGGGCGCGACGATGCCCGCGCGGATTTCGCGCGTCCGTTCGCCTGGCCGGTGCGCGGCCGCATCAGCGGTCGCTTCGGCAACGGGCGCGTGTACAACGGCAAGCCGGGTGCCGGACACTCCGGGATGGACATCGCGGTCCCCACCGGGACGCCCGTGGCGGCACCGGCGGCCGGGGTGGTGACCTTCGCCGCGCCGGACCTCTACCTCACCGGCGGCACGCTGCTGCTCGACCACGGCCATGGCGTGAGCTCGAACTTCCTGCACCTGTCGCGGATCGACGTGGCGGTCGGCGACCGCGTCGAGCAGGGCCAGGTGATCGCCGCGGTGGGGGCCACCGGCCGCGCCACCGGTCCGCACCTGCACTGGGGCATGAACTGGTTCGACGTGCGGGTGGACCCGCTGCTGGTGCTCGAGCCGCGCTGACCGGTGCGCGACGGGATGGTGCGCCGCTGCAGTTCAGGACGCTGGACCTGGACCCGACATGCGTGCCACCGCATCGTGGGCATGCAGGCTCTCGAAATGCGACACGGTCAGCGAATAGCGCTCGACGCGCTCGTGTCCGGCCAGCGCCCCGGCGACCCGCCGCGCCGCGTCCTCGCAGAACATCAGGTTCTCGGCATTGCGTCGCGCGAAGGCCTGCTCGTCCTCGCGCTTGACCGCGGTCTGCACCGGCGTGCCCAGCGCCGCCTCGACGGCGTCGATCAGCGAGCCGACCGGGAGTTCGTCGAACGCCGGACGCAGGCGCACGCGCACGTCGGCGCGGCTGCGCTGGGCGTGCGGCGTCGCCGCCAGGCCGCGCTCGGACGCCAGCCACTGCCCCACCACCGCGGTCGACAGGGGTTGCACCGAGGCGAAATCGGCCAGGAACCGTTCCGAGTTCGCCTGCCGCGACAACGCCGCCGAGGCCGGGCAAGTGCTGGAGTACTCGACCGACACCGCCAGCTCGATGCACAGGCCGTCGGCGCCGGCACTGGCCTCGATCTCCACCGGGTACGACTTCCAGCCGCTGTTGTCGCTGGCCAGTGCGCGGCGGCGCAGCAGGTGTTCGTAGCGCAGGGTGAGCCGCGCTGCCGTCGACAGGCCGTTCTGCGAGCCGATGCAGTCCTGCAGCAGCCGGCGCAGCGCGGCCGGAGTGACCGCCTCCGCGGCCAGGGCGTCCTGGATGCGCAGGTACAGGCGCGACATGTGGATGCCACGGGCATCGGGTTGCACGAGATCGACGCCGATGTCGGCCGACGCCGCCACCACGATGGAGCCGCCGGCACCGTCCGGCAGGCGCAGCGGCACCGCGATGCGCTGCATGCCGACCCAGTCGAGCGCGCCGAGTGCGGCCGCGGTGTCGCCGGCAACATCGGGCATGGCGAACGGACGGGAGCGGGTGGTCACGATGGGCGCCTGGCCTGGAGCGGCCGCCATTGTAACGACGCCCCTGTCGGCAGCCGTGCAACGCTGCGTTGCGCAGGCTCCGGGCGCATCCGCCTGCCTGGGCGCTCAGTGCGGGCGGGCGCCGCGACGCGCGCCCTGCCACGCGGCCAGCAACGCACGCACCGGGCCGGAGCGCTGGCCGTCGCCGTCGCGCCTGCCCGCCACCAGTGCGTCGTGGATCGCCCGCGGGCGGGACAGCACGCCGGTCGGCGGACGCGTGTTTCCGGCATGCGGCGGATCGGTCGCCACCACCGCATCCGGGTACAGCATTGCCCACTCACGGGCCAGGGCGTCGCGCAGGGCGTCGACGGCGCCGGGGTCGCCGGTCGCCGCGTCGAACAGGATCCCCTCGCAGCGCAGCACCGCATCCGCGAACGTGCGCGCGCCGGCGCCTGCCGCGGCCGACTCGCCGGGGCGACGCCGGTGTGCCTGCAACCCCGGCAGCGCATGCGCCAGGGTCAACCACGGCGCCGCCAGCGGTTGCAGCACGGCGCCCAGCGGATGGCGGCGCGCGCCCTTCGACCAGCCGGTGAGCTCCTCCTGCCACCACGCCAGCTTGGCCAGTCCAGGGGTGGGGTCGGCGCCGCCCAGTGCGGCGTGTGCGAGCTCCTGCAGGAGCGCGAACCAGGCGGCCGTGCGGGCGCGCTGCGCGACCGGCACGAAGACCATGCCCAGCGCCCACTCCGGCCAGCGGTCGTGCCATTTCTGCTCGAAGGAAGGGGTGTCGTCGGCAGCATCCATGCGCCATTGTAGAAGCCGCCGACCCTGCACCCGGCACCGGGCGGCGTGCGTGCGGGTGCCGGCGCCGGCCGCGCAGGCGACCGGTCAGCCGGCTTCCGGCCAGCGAGCCGGATCGCACAGGTCGCGGGCAGCCGCCACCATGGCATCGGCGTTCCAGGCCGCCGGATCGTCTTCGTCCAGGCGATAGCCCCACAACGCCGCCACCGAGGGCATGCCCGCGGCCTGCGCGGCCTGGATGTCCCGCAGATCGTCGCCCACGTAGACGCACTGCGATGGCGCGAGTCCGATCGCCGCCGCGGCATGCAGCAGCGGCAACGGGTGTGGCTTGCGCTCGACCAGCGTGTCGCCGCCGACCAGCACCGCGCAGCGCGACGACCAGCCCAGTTGCGGGATGATGCGGGCGGCCAGGTGCTCCGGCTTGTTGGTCACCACGCCCCAGCGCACGCCGTCTGCCTCCAGCGCCGCCAGCATGTCCGCCACCCCCTCGAACAGCAGGCTGTGGCGACCCAGCTCCTCGGCGTAGACGGCGAGGAATTCGGAGACCACGTCGGCATCCACCGGCATGCCGCCCGCGCCGAACGCCGCCGTGCTCATCGCACGCGCGCCGCGCGAAACATATGGGCGGATCGCCGCCAGCGGCAGCGCGCCCAGGCCCCGCGTGGCCCGCATGCGGTTCACCGTGGCCAGCATGTCCGGCGCGCTGTCCAGCAGCGTCCCGTCGAGATCGAACAGCGCACCGCGCGGAAACCGCACCGGGGTCATCCGGGCCTGGCGGCGCAGGCCAGGTAGTTGACGTCGGTGCGCGACACCAGCCGCGCGGTGTTGGTCCACGGCTGGTAGGCGAGGCCGCTGACGTCCTCCAGCAGCAGGCCGGCGGCGCGCAGCCAGGCGGCGAGTTCGGAGGGGCGGATGAAGTCGCGGTACTGGTGGGTGCCCTTCGGCAGCAGCCGGGCGATGTATTCCGCCCCCACGATGGCCAGCGCGAACGCCGCCGGCGTGCGGTTGAGGGTGGAGACCACCAGTCGCCCGCCCGGCTTCAGCAACCTCGCGCAGGCCTGCAGGATCGCCGCCGGATCGGGCACGTGCTCGAGCATCTCCATGCAGGCCACGGCATCGAACGTGCCCGGCTCCTCGACGGCCAGTGCGTCCACCGATTGCACGCGGTAGTCGATCTCGAGCGCCGACTCGAGTGCATGCAACCGCGCGATGCGCACCAGTTCCGGCGCCAGGTCGATCGCGGTGACCCGCGCCCCGCCGAGTGCCAGCGCTTCGCTGAGCAGGCCGGCGCCACAGCCCACGTCCAGCACGCGGGCACCGGACAGCGGGACGCGCGCGGCGAGGTAGGCCAGCCGCGGCGGGTTCAGCGCATGCAACGGTTTCTGCGGACCCTCGGGATCCCACCAGCGGTTGGCCAGTGCGCCGAAGCGGTCGAGTTCGGCCTGGCGGAAGTTGGCGCTGGGGTCGTGCGCTGTGCTGTGCATGGAGGATCCGCGGGTCTGCAGGAGGGACGGGGTATCGCGGCGTCAGCGGCCGAGGGCCGCGATGCGGGTCCGCCACTGCCGTGCATTGGCGACCAGGGCATCGGGATCGATGTCGACCAGCACGCGCCCGCGCAGCCGTGGCGCCCCGGCGATCCAGACGTCGGTGACCTGGTGGCGGCCGCTGGCGTACACCAGCTGCGACACCACGTGGTGCAGCGGCTGGCTTTCGAGCTGGGACAGGTCCACGCACACGATGTCGGCCTCCTTGCCGGCCTCCAGCGAACCGATCCGGGCATCCAGGCACAGTGCCCTGGCGCCGCCCAGGGTGGCCGCGCGCAGTGCGGTGGACGCGTCGAACCCGCTGGCGTCGTCGGCCACGGCCTTGGCCAGCAACGCCGCGGTGCGCGTCTCGCCGAACATGTCGAGGTCGTTGTTGCTGGCACAGCCGTCGGTCCCGATCGCCACCGTGACCCCGGCGCGCTCCAACGCGCAGGCCGGGCAGAAACCCGACGCCAGCTTGAGATTCGATTCCGGGCAATGCACCACGCTCACCCCGCGCTCGGCGCAGAGGTGGATCTCGGCCTCGGTGAGCTGGGTCATGTGCACCGCGATCAGGCGGTCGTTGACCAGGCCGAGCCGGTCGAGGCGCGCGATCGGGCGCTGGCCGTGCTGCTCCAGCGACTGCTGCACTTCCTGGGCGGTCTCGTGCAGGTGCAGGTGCACCAGCACGTCCAGCTGGTCGGCCAGCATGCGCACGCGTTCGAAGTTGGCGTCGCTGACCGTATACGGTGCGTGCGGCGCGAACGCCGTGGACACCAGCGGGTCGTCGCGCCACTGGTCGTGCACTTCGCCGGCGCGGTCGAAGTACGCATCGTCGGAATCGGCCCACGCGGTCGGGAAGTCGATCACCGGCAGGCCCACCCGGGCACGGAAGCCGTGGCGCTTGTAGGTGGCGGCCTGCACGTCGGGGAAGAAGTAGTTCTCGTTGACGCAGGTGGTGCCGCCGCGCAGCATCTC
>DATINB010000514.1:0-4147 GCA_035474775.1 Luteimonas sp. | reverse complement strand
GCTGTCGAACCGGAACCACGATCCGGTGGATACCTACTACGTCGTGCCGTTCAACGCGCCATCCGACCAGGCCGGCCAGGCCAAGGTGATGGCCCCGTGCCGCCTGCCGGGCTACGAAAACTAGCCGTGCCGCGCCGTCACGACGGCGTTGACACCAAGTCGTTATAATCGCGGGTTCTTTGACCTGCCGTCCCCTCCGGGGCGGCGCAAATCCATTGCGGTGACCCCGCCCCGTCTGCACGGAGTCGTTTCATGAGCATCGAAGATCTTGAAAGCATCGCCCAGGCGATGGTCGCGCCCGGGACGGGCATCATCGCGATCGACGAATCGACCAACACGATCAAGAAGCGCTTCGAGGCGGTCGGCATCGAGAACACCGAAGAGAACCGCCGCGCCTACCGCGAACTGCTGCTGACCACGCCGGGCCTGAACGAGCACATCTCCGGCGCGATCCTGTACGACGAGACGATCCGCCAGAAGACGAAAGACGGCGTGCCGTTCACCGAGGTGATGAAGAAGAACGGCATCATCCCCGGCATCAAGGTCGACAAGGGCCCGGTGCCGCTGGCCGGCTTCCCGGGCGACGTGGTCACCGAGGGCCTGGACGGCCTGCGCGACCGCCTGGCCGAGTACGTCAAGCTGGGCGCGCAGTTCTGCAAGTGGCGTGCGGTGATCAACATCTCCGACGACAACCCCAGCTCCACCGCGATCGAGGCCAACAGCCATGCGCTGGCGCGCTATGCGGCGCTGTGCCAGGAAGCCGGCCTGGTGCCGATGGTCGAGCCGGAGGTGCTGATCGACGGCCGCCACGACATCGAGACCTGCTACGAGGTCACCGAGGTCACGCTGCGCTCGCTGTTCGACGCGCTGTACCAGCAGAACGTCGCCCTCGAGGGCACCATCCTCAAGGCGTCGATGGTCCTGCCGGGCAAGGACAGCGGCGAGGGCGCCAGCGTCGACGAAGTGGCCGAGTCCACCCTGATGTGCCTGAAGTCGGCGGTGCCGGCGATCCTGCCGGGCATCGTGTTCCTGTCCGGCGGACAGTCCGACGAGGACGCCACCGCGCACCTGGATGCCATGAACCGCATGGGCCCGAACCCGTGGCCGCTGACCTTCTCCTACGGCCGCGCCATGCAGTCGGCGGCGCTCAAGCTGTGGTCGCAGGACCTGGCCGGCAACGTCGCCAAGGCGCAGGACACCGTGTACGCGCGGGCCCGCGACAACGGCATGGCCGCCCAGGGCCAGTGGACGCGCGGCGGCTGATCGCCGCGGCGGGTGCGCAACCCCGACGCCGGCCCCGTGGCCGGCGTCTTCGTGTCCGGGCGGTGTAGGCTCGCGTTTTCGCCACGGGGACTTCCATGCAGCTCAACAACCGCGCGCTGAACGTGCCGGACTCGGCGCGTGTGTCGGTGGCGCAGGGCCGGCTCATCGAGGCCATCAAGTCGTTGCGCGACGCCAACCCGGGCCTGCAGCTGCGTGACGCCAAGGCCGCGGTGGATGCGCTGGCCGCCCATGCACCGGCCGCGGCCCCCGCGTCCGGCCGACCAGGGCACGACAGGTCGACGTCGGCTGCGCCGTCCGGTCCAGGTGTCGAGGCGGCGCTCGCGCGCGGTGACGTGCTCGGGGCGATCAAGGCGCTGCGCGAGGCCACAGCGATGCCGCTGTCGCAGGCCAAGGCGGAGATCGAGCAGCGCATGAAGCCGGCGACGGCCGTGGGCAAGCCCGCCGCGCAGTCGGCGCACACGCCCACCATCGCACCCGGCGACAGTCCGGGGGGACTGCGCTGGCTGCTGGTGGTCGCCGTGGTGGCCGTGCTGGCCGGCGTGGTCCTGGCGCTGCGCGGCTAGCGGCCGCGGACGTCGTGCGGCGCCCGCGCCGCACACGCCGCACATCCCGCGGTCATGGCAGACCGGCGAGCCAGTCGTCGTCGGACCCCTCGTTGACCCCTTCGAACAGCGGCGTCGAGATGTAGCGTTCGCCGGTGTCCGGCAGCATCGCCAGGATCACGTCGCCATCGGCGGCGTGTGCGGCGACCTCCAGCGCCGTGGCCACGGTCGCACCGCCGGAAATCCCGCTGAGGATGCCTTCCTCCGCGGCCAGCCTGCGCGCGGTGGCGATGGCCAGCGCGTCGTCCACCGGCAGCAGCTGGTCGGCGACCTCGCGGTTCAGGACCGCCGGCACGAAGTCCGGCGTCCAGCCCTGGATCTTGTGCGGCGTCCACGGCTGGCCCTGCAGCAGCGAGGCGCCGGCCGGCTCGGACACCGTGATGCGGACGTCGGGCCGGGCCAGTTTCAGCACCTCGCCGACACCGGTCATGGTGCCGCCGGTGCCCCAGCCGGTGACGAAATGGTCGAGTCGGCGCCCGGCGAAGTCGCGCAGGATCTCGGCGGCCGTGGTCTGGCGGTGATAGTCGGGGTTGGCCGGGTTCTCGAATTGCCGTGCCAGGAACCATCCGTGCTGCCTGGACAGTTCCTCCGCGCGCCGCACCATGCCGCTGCCGCGCTCCGCCGCCGGGGTCAGGATCACCTTGGCACCGTACGCGCGCATCAGCTTGCGGCGCTCGATGGAAAAGGTCTCCACCATCACCGCCACGAACTTGTAGCCGCGCGCCGCGCACACCATCGCCAGCGCGATGCCGGTGTTGCCGGACGTCGCCTCGACCACCGTGTCGCCGGGCTTCAGCAGCCCGCGTGCCTCCGCGTCGAGGATGATCGCGATCGCCAGCCGATCCTTGACCGAGCCACCGGGGTTGAAGAACTCCACTTTCACGTACAGGCTGATGTTCGCCGGTGCGATCCGGTTCAGGCGCACGACCGGGGTGCGGCCGATGGTGTCGAGGATGCTGTCATGGATCATGGCGGTGTCCTGGCTGGCATGCCGGGCGGAGTGGCCGGCCGTGCGCGTCCAGATTGCCGCGTAACGCACTGGTGCGCCACAGGTTGACCGGACCGCTGCGTCCCATCGCCGGGCCTGATGGCACACGTGGGAGTCACGTCGGTTGCCTACACTCGTCGGCTTTCCGAGGTCCAGGTCCCGATGCCCCCCGTCCACCACTCCCGCGTATCGCTGTTGCGCTGCTGCCTGCTGCTCGCGGGTGTCGGCGTCCTGTCTGCCTGCGGCGAGGACGGCGAAGCCGGGGCCGGGAACCGCACCGGCGCGGAGCAGGCGGCGGTGGTCACCACCGCGGTCGTGGCACTGCAGCGGTTCAGTGACCGCATCGACGCGCTGGGCACGGTGAAGGCGCGCGAATCGGTGGACATCACCGCCAAGGTCAGCGAGACCGTGCAGCAGGTGCATTTCGAAAGCGGCGATGCGGTGGCGGCGGGGGCCCCCCTCGTCACGCTGAGCGGCCAGCAACAGCAGGCCGGTCTCGCCGCGGCGGAGGCCGCCGCCCTCGAGGCGCAGCAACTCTATGCGCGGCAGGAATCCCTCGCCTCGCAGCAGCTGATCGCGCGTGCCGCGTTCGATGCCCAGCGCGCCACGCGTGACTCCGCGCGTGCACAGGTCAGCGAGATCCAGGCCAACCTGCGCGACCGCGTCATCCGTGCGCCGTTCGCCGGTGTACTCGGGATCCGCCAAGTCAGTCCGGGCGCGCTGGTGACGCCGGGGACGGTCGTGGCGACGCTGGACGACATCGCCCGTGTCTACGTGGATTTCCCGGTGCCCGAGGCGCAGTTCGCCAACGTGGTGTCCGGGCAGCGTCTGGTCGCCAGCGGCACCGCGTACCCGGGTCGGAGGTTCGAAGGCACCGTGGGCCTGGTCGATTCGCGCATCGACGCGGCCACCCGCGCGGTCACGGTGCGCGGCGAGTTCGCGAATCCGGAGCGGCTCCTGCGTCCCGGCATGCTGCTGCGGGTCGCGCTGGAGCGCGCCCCGCGCGAGGCGCTGCTGGTGCCCGAGATCGCCGTGGTGCAGGTCGGCCAGCAGACCTTCGTCTACCGGGTCAAGGCCGACCAGACGGTGGAGCAGGCCGCGATCCGCGTGGGCACGCGCACGGACGGCAAGGTCGAGATCGTGGACGGCCTGGCCGTCGGCGACCGCATCGTCGTCGACGGGACCGGCAAGCTGCGCCCCGGCATGGCGATCGTCGCGGCCGAAGCCGATACCGCGTCCGGGCGCCAGGCCGTGCCGGGCCTCCGGCCGGCGG
>DATINB010000513.1:0-1644 GCA_035474775.1 Luteimonas sp. | reverse complement strand
GTCGCCCGCCAGCATCTGGCCGGTGGCGTAGTCCATGACGATCCAGGCGGTGCCGGCGATGGTCGGCGGGGGCGGCGTCGGCAGGTCGTCGCTGAGCGCGGGCGCGGCGGCGGCAGGCGCGGCAGGCCGGGGCGCGGGCTGCGGCGTGGGCGCGGGGTCCTGCGCAACGGCGATACCCACCGTGGCGGTGGCCAGCGCGGCCAGCAACAAGCGCGAAACGACTACGGACACTTTCATGTAATGCAGAACTCCGGGGAACCGGCCGCGTCGACCGGCGGTTGATGGATGGGATTCAGTCGCGGACGACAGTGGGCGCGCCGAAGCCGAGGCCGGCGACGCGCGAGGACACCTCGGCGACCTGCGCGGCTTCGACCGGGCCCACGCGCAGGCGCCAGACCGGCTTGCCTGCGGCGGTGCCGTCCTGCAGCTGGGCGGCGGCGATACCGGCGCCGCGCAGGGTGGCAAGGGCGCGCTCGGCATTGGCGCGGGCGCCGAACGCAGCGACCTGCAGGGTGACGCCGCCCAGAGCCTGCGCCGCTGTGCGGACCGGTGCCGGCGTCGGCGCCGCAACGGTGGCGACGGCCGTGGGTGCGACGGCGGGCGCCGCAGCCGGCGTGGCCGCGGGCTGCGGATGCAAGGGCACCTGACGGCCGTTCTCGAGCTTGATCCCGCGCGAGGCGAGCCAGGCGTCGAAATCGTCGGCGGTCATCACCTTGCCGTTCTGATACATGTTGAAGCGACCGTTCGACGCGTCGCCCTGCGGCGCGGGCGCCGGACGCTCGCCGGCCTGGGCGCTGGCAATCGGCAGGGCCTCGACGATCGCGTCCATCGCGCTGGCGGCCGCCGTGGTGGTGGCTGCGGGCGTGACCGATGCGGTGGCGGTCGCAGGCACGGTGGCCGCGCGCGGCGCACTCGCGACGGCGTCGTAATCGTTGCGGGCGTTCTCACCCGGGCTCAGCGCGCGCACTTCGACGCGGCCGGTACCAGCGGGATGGATGCCGATCTTCACCGCCGCGGCGTAGCTCAGATCGACGACGCGGCCCTCGTGGAACGGGCCACGATCGTTGACGCGCACGACCACCGACTTGCCGGTATCGAGATTGGTCACCCGCGCGAAGCTCGGCAGCGGCAGCGACTTGTGCGCGGCAGTGAACGCGTACATGTCGTAGACCTCGCGGTTCGAGGTCAGGCGGCCGTGGAACTTGGCGCCGTAATAGGAGGCGGTGCCGGTCTCGGCGAACTCGCTGTGGTCGTCGAGCACGCGATAGCTCTTGCCCAGCACCTGGTAGGGGCTGCGGTTGCCGACCGGCGAGCGCGGCAGGTCGACGACTTCCGGCTCTGGAATCGCGTCGACGTTGGGCAGGTAATCGGGAAGGCTGTCGGGCACGCCCGGGCGGTACAGGCCGCCGGCGGTGTAGTGGCCGCGGGTATTCGGATCTTCCTGCGCGGGCGCGTACGGCGAGACGCCGCGCTGGCCCGATGCCGGCCGGGGCGTGCTGCCGCCGTGTGCGGGCGCCGAGACGGTACTGCCTGCGGCAGGCGCGGCGCCACGCTTTGCATTCCCCGCGCAGCCCGCCAGCAGGGCCACCGCCGCCAGCGGCAGCAGCCATCGGATCACGGACCGACCCCGGCCCGGATCGCCTG
>DATINB010000512.1:0-6755 GCA_035474775.1 Luteimonas sp. | reverse complement strand
ACCGCGTCCGGCCTGGATGCCGCGCGCCTGGCACGGCTCAACCCGGCATTCCTGGACGGGCGCGTGACCGAGCCCGGGCTGCGCGTGCTCGCACCCGCCGCCAATACGCCATCCGCGCGGGCGCCCGACGTGTCGGCAGCAGTGCCCTCGGGCGCTCCGGTCGCCGCGACGCCAGCCCCGTCGGGCGCCCCGGCGCCGGTGGCCGGGCCCGCGACGCGACCGGCGCCGTCGAGCGCGGCCGTGGTCACGCCAGTGGCCGCCGCCGTTGCCGGCATGGCACCCGCCGCAGCACCGGTGGCGCCTGCGGACCCTGCGAAGCCAGCGGTCGCCGCGGTTGCCGCGCGAGCGGACACACGCATGCACGTGGTCAAGCGCGGCGACTCCGCGTGGACGATCGCGCGCACGTACCGCATCAGCCTCGCGCAGCTGTTGGCACGCAATGCACTCGACGCGGACGCCACGCTCCACCCGGGCATGCAGCTCGCCATCGGCACCTCCGCGGCCGAGCCGGCCATGTCAAACTAGCCGCAACACCACGGCGGGCGAAGATGCGATGGGATTCCTGCAGGGCAAGCGCGCACTGATCACCGGCATCGCCAGCCAGCGCTCGATCGCCAACGGCATCGCCGAGTCGATGCATGCACAGGGCGCCGAACTCGCCTTCACCTACCAGAACGACAAGCTGCGTTCGCGGGTGGAGGATGTCGCCGGGCGGCTCGGCGGTGGCCCGGTGTTTCCGCTGGACGTGGCCGACGACGCGCAGATCGCCGGCGTGTTCGACGGCCTCGCCGCGCATTGGGACGGGCTGGACATCCTGGTGCATGCCATCGCGTTCGCACCGCGCGAGGCGATCACCGGCGGTTTCCTCGATGGGCTGACCCGCGCCAATTTCGCGCTGGCCCACGACATCTCGGCCTATTCGCTCGCCGCGCTGGCCAAGGCCGCGCGGCCGATGATGCAGGGGCGCAACGGCGCCGTCCTGACGCTCAGCTACCTGGGGGCCGAGCGCGCCCTGGAAAGCTACAACGTGATGGGCGTGGCCAAGGCCAGCCTGGAGTCCACCGTGCGCTACCTGGCGTACAACCTCGGCCCGGAAGGGACCCGGGTGAATGCGATTTCAGCCGGCCCGATCAAGACGCTCGCAGCGGCGGGGATCGGCGGGTTCCGCAGGATCCTCGGCCACGTGGAAGACAACGCGCCGTTGCGGCGCACCGTCACCATCGAGGATGTGGGCAACGTGGCCGCGTTCCTCTGTTCGGACCTGGCATCCGGCGTGACCGGGGAAATCACCTACGTCGACGCCGGCTACAACATCGTCGGCATGACCGGACTGGTCGGGAGCAACGGCGACGCGGCAATCGAGCCCGCGCCGGCCGCGTAGGGCGCAGCGGAGCGCGTAGGCTCCTGCTGCATTGCCCTCGCCCGGTCTAGAGGCGAGCCTCGACCACCGTCACCTTGGTCTGCTTGCGCAAGGCGCGCAGGAGCGCGGTGGCATCCTCGTTGCCCACAACCTGCGCCAGCTGCGCCTCCAGCTGCGCGCGCTCCTGCGGCGTGGCGTCGGCGGGATCGCCCGGCACCACGCGGCTGACCGCGAACACCACGAAGCGACCGTCGGGCAGCACCACCTTGCCCGGCGTGACCTTTCCTGCGGCGGGTGCGGCCGCCTGGAAGTACGCGGCGGTCGCCGCGGGGTCCGGCATCGGAGCACCACGCGTCACACCGGCGACGTCCTGCACGTCGGCGCGCTCGCCCAGCGCAGCCTGCAGCGTGGCGCCACCCCGGACCTTCGCCACGACGGCCTCGGCCTGTTGCTCGGCCGCTTTCGACGCGCGGTCGCGGCGGATCGCCGCCACCACCTGCGCGCGCACTTCCGACAGTGGCAGTGCACGCTCGGGTGCATGTTCGGTGACGCGGATCAGCACGCTGTGGCCCGGGGCCAGCTCGATGGGATCGCTCACCGTCCCGTCCTGCACCAGCGCCTCGGAGAATGCAGCACGCTGGACGGCCGCATTGGCGGCGACGCCGTCCTGGGAGCCGCGCGCGAACAACCCGGTCTTCTGCACGGGAAGTCCCGCAGCGCGCGCCGCCGGCGCAAGTGAGCTCGGGTTGCGGTACACCTCGTCGACGAGCTTGCCGATCAACTCGTTGAATGCGCGCTCGCGATCGCTCTCGGCCTGCTCGGCGGCGAGCTGCTCGCGAACCGCCTCGAACGGCACCTCGGCGCCGCTCCGTGCCTCGCGCAGCTGGATGACGTGCCAGCCGAAATCGGTCTTGACCGGGCCGCGGATCTCGCCGGCCTTCATCGCGAACAGGGCATCCTCGAACGGGCCCGCCATCATGCCCTTCTCGACCCATCCCAGGTCGCCGCCGGCGTCCTTGGATCCGGCGTCGTCCGAACTGGCGCGCGCCAGTGCCGCGAAGTCGGCGCCCGGCCGGCGTGCCTGGTCCGCGAGCGTTTTGGCCTTGCGCTCGGCCGCGGCCTGAGTCGCGGCATCCGCGCCCGGCTCGACGCGCACCAGCAGGTGCGAAGCGAGGCGCTGGTCGGCCTCGACGAAGCGTGCGCGCTCCTGCACGTAGCGCGCGCGCAGCGTGGCGTCGTCGGCGGCGGCAACCGGAGGCAGCGCCGACGCGAGCACGTCCACGTACTCGATGGCCACGCGTTCCGGCGCGCGATAATCCTGTGCATGCGCGGCGTGCCAGTCCTGCAGCGCCTTGGCACTCACCGGGCCGGTGTCGGCGGGCGGCGCGGGCAGGATCGCCATCGCCACGTCGCGACGCTCGCCGAGCAACTTCAGCAACCGCCCGAGCTCGGCTTCGGTCACGAACGCGGACTGCGCGATCCGCGACGGGATCAGCGCCTGTTCCAGGTCGGCACGGACCTGCTGCTCGAACTCGCGCGGCGTGACCGGCGGCACCTGCGACTGCAATGCCAGCTGGTAGCGCTGCGCATCGAACGCACCGTCCACCTGGAACGCCGGCACGGCCTGGATTTCGTCGCGGACGCGGCTGTCACCGATGGCGACATCGGCACGCCGGGCGAACAGGCGCATCGCCGCCTGGTCGACCAGTCCGTCGAGCACTTCGCGCTTGTTCTCGATGCTCTCGAAGGCGCGCGCGTCGAACGACTCGCCCTGCGCCTGCCGTTGCTGCTGGCGGACCTGCTCGAAGCGGCTGCGGAAGGCGTCGGTCGAGATCTCCTCCGACTGCCATACCGCCTTGCGCACGGGCCAGATGTCGGGGGCCGAACGCCACCATGAGGGGGGTGCCTCGACCTTGGCCGCGAAGTTGCCGCCGCTCTGGAACAGGTACTGCTCCATGCCGAAGAAGGCGAACGGTACCGCCAGGATGACCACGATGACGATCGCGATCCAACCGGAAGTCTTGTCTCGGAGTGCTTGCAGCATGCGTGCGCCACAGGTGGAATTCAGCCGCGCAGTCTAGCGCACGCGGTCCACCAGTTCCGGCGCGGGTGGCGCGCGCAGCGCGCACGCCGGCCACGCGCCTGCGGGCCGGCGCAAAAAAAAAGGCGCCCTTGCGGGCGCCTTTCGAAGAAGTGGCGGAGTGGACGGGACTCGAACCCGCGACCTCCGGCGTGACAGGCCAGCATTCTAACCAACTGAACTACCACTCCGCATTTCCTGCAACCTGCAAGCGCCGCCTGGTGGGTGCTGAGGGTTTCGAACCCCCGACCCTCTCCGTGTAAAGGAGACGCTCTACCGCTGAGCTAAGCACCCTCTGCCGAGACAGGTGGCGACGCCGTACCGCGGGCCAATCAGTTTACGGCATCCTTCAACGCCTTGCCAGCCTTGAACACCGGATTCTTCGACGCGGCGATCTTGATCTCGTCGCCGGTACGCGGGTTGCGGCCGGTGCGGGCTGCGCGCTCGCGGACGAGGAACGTGCCGAAGCCGACCAGGCTCACGGTGTCGCCCTGCTTGAGCGCCTTGCTGACGGCGGCGACGACGGCGTCGACGGCACGCGTGGCATCGGCGCGCGACAGGCTGGATTCGTCGGCGACGGCTTGGACCAGATCATTCTTGTTCATGGATTCGGGGCTCCTCTGCGGCCAGATCTGGCCGCTGGTGTACATGTGGCCGGCCACCTCGGCGAATGCCGCGTGCGAGCCGGTACGGGGAATTGCATCGGCGCGATGGAGCAGGCGCGTTGCGGACGCGACGTTATACCAGCGGTATTTTGGCAGTGCAACACGCGTTGGTGCGGATTCCGCCGCGACAACGCCGTGGTCCGATGGCCTCCGTTCATCGCGCATCGCGCGTTTCAGTGGGTGATGTCAGCCTGCGCAGCGGCCTTGCGGGCCTCGCGCGCAACCTCCTCGACGCCCTGCGCGACCGTCGCCGGCGTGAGAGGCCGCTCGAGCGCGAGGTCGAGGACTTCGTCGATCCACTTGACCGGCATGATGCGGATCGCATCGGTCACCGACTTCGGCAGATCGGCGAGATCCTTGCGGTTTTCGTCGGGAATGATGACCGTGGTGATGCCGCCGCGCATCGCCGCGAGAAGCTTCTCCTTCAACCCGCCGATCGCGGTGACCTTGCCGCGCAGGGTGATCTCACCGGTCATCGCCACGTCGGCGCGCACCGGGATCTTGGTCACCGTCGACACCAGTGCGGTGGCGATCGCGATGCCGGCGCTCGGACCGTCCTTCGGAGTCGCGCCGTCGGGCACGTGCAGATGCACGTCGAGCTTCTGCAGGAAGTCGAGCTCGATCCCCAGCCGCTCGGTGCGCGCGCGCACCACCGACAACGCGGCCGATGCGGATTCCTTCATGACGTCGCCGAGCTGGCCGGTGAGGATCAGCTGCCCCTTGCCCGGGACCAGCGTGGATTCGATCTGCAGCAGGTCGCCGCCGGCTTCCGTCCATGCCAGACCGGTGACCAGCCCGATCTCGTTGTCCTGCTCGGCACGGCCGAAGTCGTAGCGCTGCACGCCGAGGTACTTGTCAAGGTTCTTCGCCGAAACCGCGAGCACCTTGACCTTCTTCTTCCTGGCATCGAGGGCGGGCGGCCCGGCGAGGGCCACCTCCTTCACCACCTTGCGGCAGACCTTGGCGATCTCGCGCTCCAGGTTGCGCACGCCGGACTCGCGCGTGTAGAAGCGCACGATGTCCTTGATGGCGCTGTCCTCGATCCTGAGCTCGCCCTCGCGCAGGCCGTTGGCCTTCATCTGCTTCGGCACCAGGTAGCGCATGGCGATGTTGATCTTCTCGTCCTCGGTGTATCCGGGGATGCGGATGACCTCCATGCGGTCGAGGAGCGGCCCGGGGATGTTGAGCGAGTTCGACGTCGCCACGAACATCACTTCGGACAGGTCGAGGTCGACCTCGAGATAGTGGTCGTTGAAGCTGTCGTTCTGTTCCGGATCCAGCACCTCCAGCAGCGCCGACGATGGGTCGCCACGGAAATCCATCGACATCTTGTCGATCTCGTCGAGCATGAACAGCGGGTTCCTGACGCCGGCCTTGTTGAGGTTCTGCACGATGCGGCCGGGCATCGACCCGACATAGGTCCTGCGATGGCCGCGGATCTCGGCCTCGTCACGCACGCCGCCGAGCGACATCCGCACGAACTTGCGATTGGTGGCCTTGGCGATGGACTGCCCCAACGACGTCTTGCCGACGCCGGGCGGCCCGACCAGGCACAGGATCGCGCCCTTCATCCGCTTGACGCGCGTCTGCACCGCCAGGTATTCCAGGATGCGCTCCTTGACCTTGTCGAGGCCGTAGTGATCGGCGTCGAGCACGTCCTGGGCCGCACGCAGGTCCTTGCGCACCTTGCTGCGCTTCTTCCACGGCACGCCCAGCACCCATTCGAGGTAGTTGCGCACCACCGCCGCCTCGGCCGACATCGGCGACATCTGCTTGAGCTTGTTGAACTCGTTGCGTGCCTTGGCTTCCACGGCCTTGGGCATGCCGGCCTGGGCGATCTTGCGCGCGATCTCCTCGAGGTCGTTCGGCGCATCGTCGATGTCGCCGAGCTCCTTCTGGATCGCCTTCATCTGCTCGTTGAGGTAGTACTCGCGCTGGCTCTTCTCCATCTGCGACTTCACGCGGCCACGGATGCGCTTCTCCATCTGCTGCACGTCGATCTCGCCATCGACGAATCCGACCAGCAGCTCCATGCGATCGGCGATGTCGAGCATCTCCAGCAGGCGCTGCTTCTCGGCCAGGCGCACGCCCAGGTGCGCCGACACGGTATCCGCGAGGCGGCTCGGCTCGTCGATGCCGGCAAGGGTCTGCAGCAGCTCGGGCGGCAGCTTCCGATTGGTCTTGACGTACTGCTCGAACAGCGCCATCAGCGAGCGTCCGACTGCCTCGACCTCGCGCGGTTCGCGCGCCGACGTGGAGTCGACCTCGATGCCGCGACCGGCGAGCGTGCCGTCGACCTCGCGGACTTGCGTCACGCGCGCACGCGACACGCCCTCCACCAGCACCTTGATGGTGCCGTCGGGCAGCTTCAGCAGCTGAAGTACGTGGGCGAGCGTGCCCACCTCGTACAGGTCGGCGGCCTCGGGATCGTCGGTCTCGGCGGATCGCTGCGCGACCAGCAGGATGCGCTTGTCGGCTTCCATGGCGAGGTCCAGCGCACGGATCGACTTGTCGCGGCCCACGAACAGGGGAATGACCATGTGCGGGAACACCACCACGTCGCGCAGCGGCAACACCGGCAGGTCGAGGGTGGCGGCGGGGATGCGGTCGGACATTGCGACTCCGTCATGGACAGGCGCGCCCGGCTGGG
>DATINB010000511.1:0-9415 GCA_035474775.1 Luteimonas sp. | reverse complement strand
CTGGCTTCGCTGTGGAGCTGGCGCCGCGGCACGCTGCGGTCGTCGCGTGTGCTGCTGCACGCCTGGACCTGGATGATCCCGTCCGGGTTCATCGCCATCATCGCCGGCTGGTACGTGGTCGAGATCGGGCGCCAGCCGTGGGTCATCTACGGGTTGCTGCGCACCGCCGATGCGGTCAGTGCGGTCGATGCCGGCAGCGTGGTCACCTCGATCAGCGCCTTCGCACTCGCCTACGCGGTGGTGTTCGGCGCCGGCGTGGTCTATCTGGTCAAGATGTTCCGCGATGGTCCGCAGCCGCACGAGCCCGCGCAGGACACCGAGGATGGCGACAAGACGCCGGCACGGCCGCTGTCGGCCGCCGACGATCCGATCGAGGAAGGGCTCTGATGGCGTACTGGCTGCCGGTCATCTGGTTCGGCGTGATCGGCTTCGGCGTGCTGATGTACGTCGTGCTGGACGGGTTCGTGCTCGGCCTCGGCATCCTGGCGCCGTTCGCCGAGGACGAGGGCCAGCTCGACCACATGATGAACACCGCCGCGCCGATCTGGGACGGCAACGAGACCTGGCTGGTGCTGGGCGGGACCGGCCTGCTGGCCGCGTTCCCGCGCGCCTATGCCATCGTGCTGTCGGCGCTGTACCTGCCGGTGCTGCTGATGCTGATCGCGCTGGTGTTCCGCGGCGTGGCGTTCGAGTTCCGCTTCAAGGCGCAGCGCGGCAAGCGTTTCTGGGGCTGGTCGTTCGCGGCGGGTTCGATGGTCACCGCCTTCGCGCAGGGGCTGATCCTGGGCGCCCTGGTGGAAGGCATGCCGCTGCAGGAGGGCAAGTACGTCGGCGGCGCATTCGACTGGTTCAGCCCGTTCTCGATGCTGACCGGCATGGCGGTCATGTTCGGCTACGCGCTGCTGGGCTCGACGTGGCTGATCCTCAAGACCGAGGGCCGCCTGCAGCTGATCGCGCGCACGCTGACCCGCCCGCTGGTGCTCGTGGTGGTGGCGTTCATGGTGCTGGTCAGTACGTGGCTTCCGTTCCTGGAATCCACCGTGATGGCGCGCTGGTTCGAAGGCCGCAACTTCCTGTGGCTGTCGCCGGTGCCGGTGCTGGCGCTGGTCAACGCCGTGCTGCTGTGGCGTTCGGCAATGGACGAAGGTCGCCATGCCGCCCCGTTCGTCCTCACGCTGTGCTTCTTCGCTCTCGGCTTCGCGGGGCTGGTGCTGGGCATCTGGCCCAACATCGTGCCGCCGGCGCTGAGCATCTGGGAGGCGGCGTCGCCGCCGTCCTCGCAGGGCTTCGTGCTGGCCGGGCTGGTGGTGCTGCTGCCCGCGATCCTCGGCTACACATGGTGGTCGTACTCGGTGTTCCGCGGAAAGGTGGCGGCCGACGCCGGCTACCACTGACGCCGTACCGGGCGTTTCCGTCGCGAGCGGCTTTGCCGCACAATCGCCACACGATCCGCGACTTTCCTGCGATGCAAGCCTACGTCTACAAGAGCCAGCGCAGGCCCGGCAGCTATGTCTACCTGGCGATGCGCGACGACTTCGAGCCGCTCCCGGAGCCCCTGCGCACGCAGCTGGGCCCGCTGTCGTTCGTGCTGGAGGTGGCCCTAGTGCCCGGCCGCCGGCTGGCCACCGAAGACGTGGAGGTGGTGCGCGCCAACCTGGCCCAGCGCGGCTTCCATCTGCAGCTGCCACCCGCGCTGGCAGCCGATCCGATGACCGAGGACTGGGGCACCGATGCCTGACCCGCGGTCCCGGCATGGCGCGACGGCGCTGGCCGTCGCCATCCTCCTGTCCGTCCTCACCGGGTTCGGCGGCATCGTGGCCGCCGTGTGTGGATGGCTTGCGCAGCCGGCGGCAGCGCTCGCGGTGCGCTGGATGCGCACCGACGACGGCGGGCGACCCGCGGGCATCACCCTGCGTCACGACCTGCCTGCACTGGCGACGCTGTGGGCGCTCGCGCTGGTGATCGCCGCAGTCGCCGCGGCGTGGCCCCTGGAGTCGCTGCGCGCCCGGCCGACGTTGGGTGCGACGCTGGGGCTGAGTGCGGTCTGCGGGTTGCTGCTGATTGGTCTGTGGCGGGTCTGGCCGCTGTGGCATGCGCTGGAAACCGAGGGCGGCAGCCTGCTGGCGCATTGGCGTCGCGCCGGCGAGCGCGACGGCGCCACATGGCGCGGGCTGGCCACCGCCGGTGCGATCGCGTCGGTCGTCGCGCTGGTGCTGCTGGCGGCCTGGCCCGGGCTGCTGTCGCCGGCGGCGCGCTGGGTGATCGCCACGGTGGCCGCGGTGGCGTGGCCCGTCGCCCACCTGCTGCTGCAGCGGGCGACCGTGCCGCATGCGCGCGCGCTCCCGATCGTCGACATGCGCACGGCCGTGCCCGCGGTGCCGCCTGTCGACGAACCCACCGAGCCCGCCGCCGCCCTGTATGCGGCCGCCCGCGCCGGCCGCGTCGACCATGCACTGGCCCTGCTGGCCGCGGGCGCGGATCCCGCTGCCCTGCCACCCGCCGGCAGTCGCGACCAGCGTGCGCTGCCGGTCCTCGCCGCGGTCCTGCCCGACCTGCGCCTGCTGCGCGCACTGATCGGCCAGGGCATCGACGTCAACGCCGCGCATGCCGGCATGACGCCGCTGCTGGCCGCTACGCGCGACAGCTGGCACGGGCGCCCGGATGCGGTGATGACGCTGCTGGCCAATGGCGCCGACCCGCGCGCCGCGGACCAGGACGGCAACACGCCGCTGCACCATGCCGCCCGCAGTTCGGATCCTGGGGTCGCGGCGCTGCTGCGGGACGCGGCCGCCGAGCTCGACGTGCGCAACCTGGAGGGCGTGACCCCACTCGGCATTGCCTGCGCGTCCGCCAACTGGCGTCTCGCGCGCTTCCTGCTCGAACGCGGCGCGCGTCCCGAGCCGGAGTCCGGCACGCCGGCGCTGCTGCCGGCCGCCGGCGGCGAAGAGGACGACCCCGCCGGCGTGCAGCTCCTGCTCAAGCACAAGGCGCGCGTGGACGCCCGCGATGCGCGCGCCCGCACCGCGCTTCACGAGGCCGCGTTCGTCGGCCACGCCGAAATCATCGCGACGCTGCTGGCCGCCCACGCCGACGTGCAGGCGCGCGATGCCGCACTGCGTACGCCGCTGCTGGAGGCGGCCCGCGGTGCCCGGGCGGCCGCCTTCGAGGTGCTGGCACCGCTGTCGGACCTTGCCGCCCGGGATCGCGAAGGCCGCAATGCGATCGCGTTGGCCTGCCTTGCCGATTCGCCCACCCCGGAACTCCTGGACCGCATGCTGGAACTGGGTGTCGTCGCCGACGCCGCGGATGCCGACGGCAGGCGTCCGATCGAGCATGCGGCGGCGGCCGGCCGCTGGAGCCTCGTGCGCGCCTTGGACCCGGCCTATCCGTTGCCGGGCAATGTCGCCGACGCCGACGGCGGGCTGCCGGCATCCGACCTGCCGCCCCTGGTGCTCCTGGCCGCGCAGCTCCGCGACGGCCGGTTCGACGGACTCGAGCCGTTGCTGCCGCTGCTGTCGCCGGCGGAACTCGGCGCCCTGCTGATCGACGACGACGGCACGACGCCGTCCGCGGAACGCGTGGACTGGCTGCTCGAGCAGGGCGCCGACAGCGAGGTGCGCGCCGAAGGCGCGGACGCCGCGATGTTCAGGTTGCTCGCGATGGGCCCACCGGCGTTGCCCGCGCTGCGCGTGCTGCTGCGCCGCGGGGTCTCGCCGGCGGGCCGCGGCGGCCTGGCGCGGTTCCTCGAGGCGTGCGCGCGTGACGAGCAGGCCGGGCGCGCGCTGGAACAGTTCGCGATCGAACTGCTGGAGCGTGGTGCCGATCCGTTCGCGCCGGCGTTGTCCGGCGAGCCGGCACTGTCGCTGGCCGTCCGCCTCGGCTGGATGCGGATGCTCGACGCGCTGCTGGTGCTGGGCGTGGATCCGGATGCACGCGACGTGCATGGCATGACCGCGCTGCACCTGTGCGCCGCGCTCGGCCGCGAGGCCCCCTTGAAGACGCTGGTGGCCCAGGGCGCGTCGCCCGACGTGCGCGCCGCCGACGGGCAGACCCCGCTCGGCGTGGCCCTGTCCGGCGGACGCCGCGATCTGGCCGACTGGCTCGACTGGCGCGGCTGGCCCTTGCCGCGGCGCGCGCTGCAGCCGGACGACGTGCCCGCGGCCGCGATCGTCGGCGACTGCGATGGCGTGCGCCGGCTCCTCGACCTCGGCCTGCCCGTGGATGCGGCGGACAGCCAGGGCTGCACCGCGTTGCTGCGTGCCGCCGGTGGCGGTCACCGCGACACGCTGGAGCTGCTGCTGGCGCGTGGCGCCGACCCGCAGCGCGCTGCGAATACCGGGGCGACGCCGCTGTCGGCCGCGGTGAGCATGCGCCAGGGCGCGATCGTGGAGCGGCTGCTGGGCGCCGGCGCAGCGCTGGAGCAGCGGCTGCCCGGCCAGGTGACCGTGCTGATGCTGGGCGCCGCGCTGGGGCTCCCGGACATCTGCGCACGGCTGCTCACCGCGGGTGCGGATATCCAGGCGCGCGATGCACAGGGGCTTTCGCCGCTCCACTGCGCTGCGCTGTTCGGGTTCACCACGCGCGATCGACCACGGCTGCTGGCCCTGCTGGACACCCTCCTGCTCGCCGGTGCGGATCCGGATGCCCGTGCCGCCGGCGACGTGACCCCGCTGCTGTTGCTGCTGGGCGCCCGTGCCGAGCCCGGCACGGCCTGCGACGAGGACGTGGTGCTGGCGGGCCTGGACCGACTGCTCGACGAGGACATCGCGCTGGACGCACGCGATCCACGCGGGTTCGGGCCGTTGCATCTCGCTGCGCTGCACGGGCAGCTGCGGATGGCCCAGCGACTGTTGCGTGCCGGCTGCGACCCCGACCTGCGCGATGCGCTGAACCGCACGCCGCGCGAGATCGCGGTGATGCGCGGCTTCGTCGACGTGGCCGCCGAGTTCGCTCCCCTGCAGGCCGGCGTGTCGATGGCGCGCTTCCTGCGCGAGCCGCGCTGACCCCAGTCGGGGCTCAGGGTGCGCCGGCGCGCGTGGCCGGCGCGTCCACCGCGTCGGCCTCGAACAGCTGCTCGAGTTCGGCGCGACCTTCCATCACCGCCTGCATGAGCGCGGACTCGTCCGCGTAGACCAGGTGGTGGCTGGCGAGCAGCCGTTCGTCGTGGGCGCGGAAGCGGCGCGTGCGCGCCTCGGCGACCTCGGGCGGCACATCGAGCGAGACCAGCACGTGCTGGCCCATCTCCAGTGCCGAAGCGAAGGTCTCGCGGAACACCTGCACGCCCAGGTCCATCAGCCGCCACGCGTGGCGACGGTCGTGCGCACGCGCGAACACCTGCAGGTGCGGATACAGGCGTCGCACCACCTCGGTGGTGCGCAGGCTGGCCTCGACGTCGTCGATGGCGTTGATGAACACCCGGGCGTGTTCGGCGCCGCACGCACGCAGCAGCTCCTGCCGCGACGGATCGCCGTAGTAGACCTTGTTGCCGAAGCGACGCACGAAATCCACGGTGTCGGCGTTCGCCTCCAGGGCCACGAACGGCATCTTCTGCGCCACCAGCATGCGCGCGACGATCTGTCCGAAGCGGCCGAAGCCGGCGATGATCACCGGCGGATGCACCGCATCGTCGATGGCGTCGAACGCGCGCGGCGGCACCGCGGACCTGCGCGTGGCGACGCGCCCCACGCCGACCACGAGCAGCGGGGTCAGCGCCATCGAGAGCCCGACGATGGCCAGCAGACGGTCGTAGCTGACCGCGTCGATCAGGCGTGCGTCGAGCGCCTGCGCGAACACCACGAACGCGAACTCCCCGCCCAGCGCCAGCACGCCACCCAGGCGCAGCGCCTCGGCATGGTCGAGGCGCCCCGGCACGCGTCCCACCGCATAGAGCAGCGCGAACTTCACCGCCAGCAGGGCCAGCGTTCCGGCGACGATGAGGGCCGGCTCGTCGAGCACGCGGTCGAGGTCGATGCTCATGCCGACCGCCATGAAGAACAGGCCCAGCAGCAGGCCCTTGAAGGGCTCGACCTGGGCTGCGATCTCGTGCCGGAACTCCGAGTCCGCCAGCAGGACCCCGGCCAGGAACGCGCCGAGCCCCATGCTGAGGCCGGCCAGCTGCATCACCCAGGCCGCGCCCAGCACGGCCAGCAATGCGCTGGCGGTGAGCATTTCCGGCACCGCGATGCGCGCCGCCACCCGGAACAGCTGGCGCAGCAGGTAGCGTCCGCCGACCACCACCACGGTGAGCGCCAGCAGCGCCTTGAGCACGGCGGCCCCGAGGTGCTCGCCCTCGGCGGCGGTGACATGCCCGAGCAACGGAATGGCGGCCAGCAGCGGGATCGCCGCAAGGTCCTGGAACAGCAGGATCGCAAACGCCAGTCGTCCGTGGCCGGTCAACAGCGCATTGCGTTCCGCGAGTATCTGCAGGCCCACGGCGGTGGAGGACAGCGCCAGCCCCAGCCCCACCACCAGTGCGGCCTGCCACTGCAGGCCCAGCGCCAGCACGACCGCGCCGAGCGCCAGGCCGCAGGCCGCCACCTGGATGCCTCCGGCGCCGAACACCGGGCCGCGCATCACCTTGAGCCGCGCGAACGAAAGTTCCAGGCCGATCACGAACAGCAGCATCACCACGCCGATCTCGCTGGCGGCCAGCACCGGCTCCACGTTGCGCACCACGCGTACGCCGTCCGGTCCCAGCATCACGCCCGCCGCGAGGTAGCCCAGCACCGCGCCGAATCCGAAACGCTTGAACAGCGGCACCGCGACCACCGCCGCGAGCAGGAACACCAACGCCAGTTGCAGCCCGCCACCGTGCATGCGCACCTCCGAGTCCGCGAGTATGGGGCTGACCGCCGGGCGGCCGGCAACCGGACGGCCGCCGGAGACGGCTGGCGTTTGGCGATGACGGCACCACATTGCTCGCCTATGCTTCGCCGACACCGGGCAATGGAGGGCGTGGCATGGGATCGATCGCATGGCGGGTGGCACTGTTCATGTTGCTGGCATTCGCGGGCGCCTGCCCGCCGCTGCAGGCGGCGTTGCCGGAACGGATCCGCGCGCAGGTGGAGACCAGCATGCTGGTCTCCGGGTATGTCGGGATCGCGACCGACGGAACCACATCGGGAGTCCAGCTCGACCAGCGGGACGCGTTGCCACCGGGCATCGTGAAGCTGGTGGAGCGCGCGGCGGGCACGTGGCGCTTCGAGCCGGTGCGCGTCGACGGCGTGGTGTCCGCGGTGCGCACCCGCATGCAGCTGCGTGTGGTCGCCAAGCAGACCGGGGAAGACGCATACACCATCAGCTTGCGCGGTGCGACGTTCGGCGGCCAGGACGGAACGGCACCATCCGAGGTGCGGGCGACCGTGATGACGCCGCCGCGGTACCCGAAACGGGCGCTCAGGATGGGCATGCAGGGCGAGGTCTATCTCGTCGTGCGGGTGGGCCGCGATGGCCGCGTGCAGGATGCGCTCTCCGAACAGGTGAACCTGTTCGTGTACGGGCGACCTGCGGAGATGGACGCAGGTCGCAAGCTGCTGTCCGATGCGGCGCTGCTCGCCGCCCGTGACTGGACCTTCCAGCCGCCCAGCGAAGGCCCGGCCGTCGACGCCCCCTACTGGTCGGTGCGCATCCCGGTGGCCTTCATGTTCGCCGATTCACCCCGTACCGTCCCGCCCGGCGTAGGCGAGTGGAAGACCTACCTGCCCGGTCCGCGGACCTCGGCACCCTGGGCCGATGCCGGGGAAGGCAACGAGGGTTCCGATGCGATCGCCGAAGGCCGGCTGCAGATGGCCGGGGTGGGTCCACGCCTGCTGACGCCGCTGGAGGGTTGACCCCGACGGCGCCGCCGCCGGTCAGTCGCCGGCGCGCTGTGCCAGCTCGGCCTGCAGCCGCGCCACCGCCGCTTCGAGCGATTCCACCCGGGCCTCCAGCGACGACGCGCGCGTCTCGCGCACGGACGCGCTGGCCGCGTGGTGTCGGATTCCCGGTTGGACCGGCCCGCAGAGCAGGTGCATGTACCGGTCCTCGCGCTGTCCGCCGTCGCGGCCCAGCAGCACCGCCAGCGGTGGCTGGCGCTGCGCGAGCCGTTCCAGCGTGTCGCGGACCTGTTGCACGTCCTCGAAGCGCGCCATGCGTTCGCAGCGCACCAGCAGCTCCGACGCGGTCTGTGGACCACGCAGCAGCAGCATGGCGAGCAGCGCCTGCTGCTGCGTGGTGAGCGACCATGTCCGCGCCATGCGGTGTTCGTAGCGCTGCACGCGCGCGCCGTGCACGGACGACACCATCCGGCGCGCCTCCAGCTCGCGCAGCGCGTGGCCGACCGCGCCCGGCTCCAGCTCCAGCACCGGGTCGCGGCTGGTCTTCTGGTTGCACGCGAGCAGCACCGCGTTGGCACTGAGCGGGTAGGCGTCGGGCGTGGTGGATTCCTTCTCCACCAGCGCGCCGAGCACGCGCGCCTGGATCGGCGTCAACGTTCCGGCTGCTTCCGTTGCGTCGGCTGCCAGGGGCGCTTCGGCCGCGGCGGCCTCCGGTGGAACATGGGGATCTTGCATCGGCGAACTCCTGCACGGTCGTGGATGATGCCCAACGGTGTCGCGCCCCGGCCGGCGCGCCTGCCGAGGACCGGCCGGGCGATGCCGCAGCGCGAGGGCCGAAACAGGAACGCCCCGCGGTGCGGGGCGTCCTGGCGTTGCACCGCAGGTGCGGTCAGCGCTTCATCGAAGCGAAGAACTCGTCGTTGGACTTGGTCTGCTTCATCTTGTCGAGCAGGAACTCCATCGCCGCCAGCTCGTCCATCGGGTGCAGCAGCTTGCGCAGGATCCAGATCTTCTGCAGCAGCTCCGGCTCGATCAGGTAGTCCTCGCGGCGGGTGCCGGACTGGTTGACGTTGATCGCCGGGTACACGCGCTTCTCGGTGATGCGCCGGTCCAGGTGCACTTCCGAGTTGCCGGTGCCCTTGAACTCCTCGTAGATCACCTTGTCCATCGCGCTGCCGGTATCGACCAGCGCGGTGGCGATGATGGTCAGCGAGCCGCCTTCCTCGACGTTGCGCGCCGCGCCGAAGAAACGCTTCGGGCGGTGCAGCGCGTTGGCGTCGACGCCGCCGGTGAGCACCTTGCCCGACGACGGCACCACGTTGTTGTAGGCACGCGCCAGGCGAGTGATGGAGTCGAGCAGGATGACCACGTCACGCTTGTGCTCGACCAGGCGCTTGGCGCGCTCGATCACCATCTCGGCAACCTGCACGTGGCGTGCGGCGGGCTCATCGAAGGTCGAGGAGATGACCTCGCCGCGCACCGTGCGCTGCATCTCGGTCACTTCCTCGGGCCGCTCGTCGATGAGCAGCACGATCATGTGCACGTCGGGATGGTTGGTGGTGATGGCGGTGGCGATCTGCTGCATCATGATCGTCTTGCCG